>JBGPJR010000138.1:0-5684 GCA_041485545.1 Terriglobia bacterium | reverse complement strand
CTGTTCCAATTCCTTCCGATTGCGTTCAATGAAGCCGGGCTTGTCGACCAGATCCCGCGGAGGATAGCCGCACAAGGCCAGCTCCGGGAAGACCACCAGTTCCGCTCCGGCCTGCTGCGCGCGGCGGGCAAATTCGCGGATTTTGGCCGTGTTGCCGGGAAAATCGCCGACGGTGGTATTGATCTGAGCCAGCGCCAGTTTCATTCTTGCGTCCTGCCTTCATTATACCTGCGAGGGGCCAGTCGCCCCGGAACTCCGTTGCATTCCCACGGGACAGCGCAAATAATAATTCCGGCACGCCGGTTCCGAGGCCGGTGAAACTTGCTTGCCCATTCTGATCCAGGCCGGGGAGTGAGAACTTATGAGCGAGGACCCGGAATACCAAAAGGCGCTCGAATACTTCCAGCAGGCCTACGAGCACCAAATGAAAGGCGAGCTGGAGGAGGCGGTGGAGTGGTACAAGAAATCCATCGCAACGCTGCCCACCGCCGAAGCCCACACGTTCCTCGGCTGGACCTACAGCTTCATGGGCCGGCTCGAGGATGCCATCGCCGAGTGCCACCGCGCCATCGAAGTAGACCCCGATTTCGGAAATCCTTACAACGACATTGGCGCTTATCTGATCCAGCAAGGGTTGTGGGACGATGCCATCCCGTGGCTGGAAAAGGCCACCGGCGCTCCCCGCTACGAGAACTATTGCTTTCCTCATTACAACCTGGGCCGCGTCTACGAACACAAGCGCCAGTGGGGGAAGGCTCAGGAGTGTTACCGCCGCTCGCTACGGCACAACCCGGACTATCCGCTGGCGAAAGCATCCCTGCGCCGGCTCCAGGCCATGCTGAATTAAGACCAGAATTTTCTTCTGCGGCCGCTGCTATTCAACAGGCAGCGCAAGTGGATCACTGATCTTTCGGAGAGCGCTTTTCGGCTGGGAAGGGCAGCGAGTCCGCGCTGTCGCGTGCTCGGGAGAGAGAGGAAACGTAGGGTTGCGTCCGCCTCGGGACCGCAGGCGACACGGTGAAGAGCGAGTAGTTCGACGCGCTCGAGGAACGGGCTCCGATCAAGACTTCGGGAGGCACCAGCGGCGCCGCTTCGTTACAGGGAGGCTTGTAGCGTTGCACCAGACTTGCCTCGACGGCGGATCTCTCCGCCAACGTGGACAGGGGCATGGCGTAAACAGAGAGGTGCAGACGAAACACAGACCCTGCCTGTTTGATCCAACTGGGGTATGCGGGATGCGTGCAAATAAGGCCGGGCGCGGCCAGATTCCCGGATGCTCCGAAGTAAAGGACTCGGAACGGTTGTGGACGGCCTTCCGGATCTGGTGCCAAGACGGCGAACACTCCGGCGACGTTCCGGGCGGACCAGCAAGAAAGTGCGACAGGTTCCGTGAAAACGACGTTTCCAAGTTCTATTGCCATAGCGTGTACTCCCGATCCGTGCTTCTATGAATAGAAGAAGATGGGGAGACGGTCAATAGAGCAAAGGGCCTGGTGGGTATAGGACTATCCGGACGGTTTCTGGGCGATCAATTGCACCACGCCGCGTCCTAGCAGGGTCTCCTGGTAAAGAAGCACGCGAAAATGCTGGAACTGCGCCAACAGCTCCTGCGGCTGCAGCAGGTGCAATGGGTGCGTCGGACCGCCGGGAAAGCAGCTCTGGTCCGTGGTGTAGGTTTTGTAGACGATCAGGCCGCCCGGCCGAAGGGCTCGCTGGAGAGGCTCGAAGAGGTTTCTCTGCAGATAGAAGAAGCAGAGGACCAGATCAAAACGCTCCACCGGAAGGCACAGCGTTTCCAGATCCAGGCAAACCAAGTCCAGCCGGACGGCGCGCTCCTGCGCCAGCTTCCGGGCCTTCTGTAATCCCACCAGGGAAATGTCGCACCCGGTTACGTGCCAGCCGCGCTCGGCCAGCCAGACCGCGTGGCGGCCCGCGCCACACGCCACGTCGAGCGCGCGTCGGCTGGGCAAAAAGAGGCTGGAATACTCTTCGAGTTGCTCCAGGAACGGGTCCGGCGGCGACCCCGCATGGCTGCCCTCCCGAAAGCGCTGGTCCCAGGCGGTTCGCTCTTGGCTGGACATCGGCGGCGCGTGGAGAACGATCAGATGGGTTCGTCCAGGATGCCGCCCAGGGTGTCCCCTAGCAAGGGAGGCTGGCTCGCCAGCCAGTCGAATAGGGCGCGCAGAGCCTTGCCTCGGTGGCTGCGCGGCAGTTTCTCCTCGAGCGCCAGTTCGGCGTATGTCTTGCCCAGTTGTGGATCGAGAAACAGCGAGTCGTAACCAAAGCCTCCGTGGCCCCGCGGCGTGCCGAGGAGGAACCCTTCCGCGATGCCTCCAAAACGGGCCAGCAATTTTCCTTCGCGGGCCAGAACCAGTTCGCAGACGAAGCGCGCCGTTCGCATCTGCGGCGGGACGCCGCTTAACTCCTGGAGCAACTTGGCATTGTTCTCAGCATCCGTGGCGCCGGAACCGGCGTAGCGTGCCGAGCGGATGCCCGGCGCTCCGCCCAGCGCGGCTACCTCCAGGCCGGAGTCGTCGCCGAGAACGAATTCGGGAACAAACTGACTGTAATGCAGCGCCTTTTTTTGAGCATTGCCAACAAAGCTGTCGGCATCCTCGGAGCACGGCGGGAGGTTGGGAAGCGCTCGCAGCGGCTCCAGCGACCACAGCGAGGAGGCTTCCCACGGCTTGCCCCACAGGCGCGATGCCAGGCCGAATTCGGCCAGCTTGCCAACATTGGCGGATGCAACCAGAATGGTCGGCAACTGCCGCGGCCCCCCAGTGGCGCTAGGCGTTTACGAGTGCAGGCGATTGCTCCTGGATCTTCACCAGGAAGCGGAAATGCGGCGTCGGGGAGCCTACGCCCCAGCGATTCACCGCCCACTTCGCTTTCAGGAACTGGACGTCCGGCTGGCTGCGCAAATCCAGTAGCAGTTGATAGACGCCCTGGTAGAACTTCTGCGGAAATGCCGTCAAGGGTTTGGCTCCCCATTCCGTGCCATCGGCAGAACCCCAGATGCTGACATCCAGCGATTCTTGCTCCACGATCCGGGTGATGGCAAGGGTGAGTAGGTACGTCTTGCCCGTATCGGCTCCCAGCGGCGTGGCCGCAATTTCGCCATTGGCCTCCACCATGAGCTCCGGAACCAGGAATACATCCAACATCGCGGCACTCCTCGCACGGACGCGTAGGACTCGAAGTGGGTCATTGTAGCACAGCGCGTCCGCGGCCATCGCGAGTGCTTAGCCGGGTTTCGCAAAGCGCCGGTAGAGGCGCACCATCCAGGCGCCAGTGAATATCAAAAATCCCGCTAGCAAAGCCCACATCGCATCCGACGGCAGATTCTGCCGACGCAAGTTGGCCTGGATGGCGAGCTGAAAGGTGCCGGCCAGCAATCCGATGATCGCGTTTCCGAACCAGTGCATGTATACAGCCAGAGAGGCCATCGATTTCTGGCGACGTTCCGGGGCCAGCCAGTACTCCCGATTGGGGAGGTTGATGAGCGAAACCGGCAAGCGCCGCAGCAGCACTGGCAACACGTAGAAGGCAATTGTCATCAAGGTGGAGACGCCCCAGTAGATGCCGAAGAACATCTCTTTCGATTGCCAGCCGTTGGGGGTGCCGGCGGCATTGAAATGCGAAGCCACAACCGGGGGAAGCTGCGGGTAATAGGCGAGGCTTTGGAAGCCGATCCCACCCCACAACAGCCACAGCGTGAGATGTGCCCAGCTCATTGGCGGAGTCCGGGATCTGGCGTGCGTCAGCGCGCCGCGCGCAGGCGGCGGAGACGGCGGCCCGCCTCCTGGAGCGTTTCGTCCTTCTTGCAGAAAGTGAAGCGCACCTGATGGGCGCCGTCGGCGGCATGGTGATAGAAACTGGAGCCGGGCACCGCAGCCACGCCGATCTCGCGGATGAGGTGCTCCACAAAACTGGTGTCGCTCGGGAACCCGAAGGCGGAGATGTCCGTCATGATGTAGTAAGCGCCCGCTGGACGGTAGCAGCGGAAGCCGCACTCCTGCAAAATCCCGAGCAGCAGATCGCGCCGCAGGGTGTAGTCGGCGGCGAGCTGCTGATAGTAGTCCTCGGGCAGCGACACAGCCGTAACGGCGGCTTCCTGGAGGGGGGAAGGAGCGCCCACGGTCAGAAAGTCATGCACCTTGCGGATGCTGTCAGTCAGCTCCGGCGGAGCCGTAACCCAGCCAACGCGCCAGCCCGTTACACTGTAGGTCTTCGACAAACTGCTGATCGTGACCGTGCGCTCGCGCATCCCCTCCAAACTGGCGATGGGAACGTGCGCATGGCCGTCATAGAGAATGTGCTCGTAAATTTCGTCCGTGAACACCAGCACGTCCCGCTGGCGGCAGATTCCGGCGATGACCTCTAGCTCCGCACGCGAAAACACCTTGCCGCTGGGGTTGTTCGGAGTATTCAGAACGATGGCGCGGGTGCGCTCGTTGATGGCGGCTTCCAGTTCCTCTGCGGAAAAATGCCAGTCCGGCGGATGCAAGGAAACGTGGCGCGGCACGGCCCCGGTTAGAGCGGAGTCGGGGCCGTAGTTTTCGTAGAACGGCTCAAACACCACCACCTCGTCGCCGGGATTGAGCAGCGCCATGAAGGTCGCGAACATGCCCTCGGTGGCGCCGCAGACAACGGTCAGCTCGCGCTCCGGGTCCACGTCCCAGCCGAGCGTCCGCGACACTTTTCTGGCCAGGGCGTCGCGGAGATTCTTAGCACCCCACGTGATGGAGTACTGGTTCACGTCGGCGTCAATCGCTCGCTTGGCGGCTTCCTTGACGATGGTGGGCGCGGGGAAGTCGGGATAACCCTGCGAGAGGTTGATGGCGCCGTGCTGATAGGCCAGCCGCGTCATCTCCCGGATGACCGATTCGGCCAGTCCCAGCGTGCGCCGCCCGGCTGCCCGGCTGCGTCGCGCAATTTCTTGCTCTGGGATTCCTGCGGCAGGTTTCCGCATGGCTTCAGCGCCCCGAATCGGACATGCTGGCGTGAGGGAAAACGGTCACGAGGCTAATTATAACCGCGAGTGGCGCGAGTGGCCATTTTCTTGTGCGGAACGGGACAAGAATGCCGGGGAAGGGCTAACTCCCGTCCGGGTAGAGCGCGCGGTAGAGCGCGGCATTGCGCAGCACCGCCTGGACGTACTCGCGGGTTTCGGTGAAGGGGATGCTTTCGACAAACTCCGCCGGATCGTCGAACGGCCCGGCCTGCAGCCACTCGACCACGCGGTTCTCGCCGGCGTTGTACCCGGCCAAAGCGTACTCCACCACTCCGTTGAACTGATCCAGCACCTTGCGCAGATAGAAGGTTCCGTAGACGATGTTGATGTCCGGCTGAAACAGCGCCGCCAGCCGGTAGCGGCGTGCCTTGGGATCGGGAACACTCCGGGCCATGATACGGGCCGTGGAGGGCAATAGTTGCATCAAGCCGCGGGCGTTCGAGCGCGAGCGCGCCTGCGGATCGAACTCCGACTCCTGGCGGATGAGGCCCGCCACCAGATACGGGTCGAGGTGGGCCGCCAGCGCCTGCTTCCGGATCTGGTCCCAGTAGGGCTTGGGGAACAGCAGCTCCCAGGTGTCGCGCGGCAGCGCATCGGTATCCTGCGCAAAGTAGCTGGGGATGTACTTCTTGGCATAGCGCAGGGCGAGGTGGTAGCGGCCCCGCTCCTT
>JBGPJR010000137.1:0-5695 GCA_041485545.1 Terriglobia bacterium | reverse complement strand
GCTGAACGATCTGCACCCGTTCCGCGCCGACACCGTGGGCAGGCCGCTGCCGGGAGTGGAGCTGCGCATTGTGAATCCGGACGCGGAAGGAGTGGGCGAGGTGGTGGCGCGCAGCAAGACGGTCATGTCGCATTACCTGGATGATCCTGAGCTGACCGACGAGACGCTGGTGGACGGCTGGCTGTTTACCGGAGACTTGGGCCGCTTGGATGCAGACGGGCACCTGCAGCTGCTGGGCCGCAAGAACAATATGATCGTGACCGAGGGCGGCAAGAACATTTACCCGGAGGATATTGAAAATACTTTCGCCGGCGTCTCAGTGAAGGAGTTCTGCATCTTCGCAGCCAACTACCTTTGGCCGCAGCGGGGAATGGGCAGCGAGGAACTGGTGCTGGTCGTGCGGCCGGAAGCAGGCCGGGAGATGCCCGCGGCGCTGCAGCAGGAGCTGGCAAGCCGCAACCGCCGCCTGCCCGATTTCAAGCGCGTGCGCGGGTACGTCGTCTGGGAAGCGGAGTTCCCCCGCACCGCTTCACTGAAGATCCAGCGGCCCGTTTTGGCAGAGCAGATTCGCGCGAGCACAGAGCGCGCTGCGGTGAAACCATTGTGAAGGATGCCTACTTCGTCGTGCTGAATCCGGCGGCCGGGGCGGGTCGCTGCGGGCGGCTGGCGCCCGCGGCTCTGGAGGAGCTGCGCCGGGCCGGATTTGCTTTGGAAGTCGCGGCAACGCGCCGCCCCGGCCATGCCACGGAGCTGGTTCGCGAGGCATGGCGGGCCGGCTTTCGGCGCTATCTCGCTGTGGGCGGCGACGGCACTTCCTTTGAGATCGTCAACGGTCTGTTTCCCGAAGCTGCGGACGCTGCGCCGCAGCGCCCCACGCTGGGATTCCTACCGCTCGGCACCGGCAACTCGTTTCTCCGCGACTTTACGGACCGGGGAGCCGAATACGCACGGGAGGCATTGCTGGCCGGCCGGCGCCGCGCCTGCGATGTGATCCGGCTGACGCACCGTGAGGGAGTCTTGCACTACATCAATTTGCTAAGCATGGGATTCCCCGCCGACGTAGCCGCTCTCACCAACCGGCGCTTCAAGCCGCTGGGCGAGTTGGGCTACCTGCTGGGCATTCTGGTCTGCCTGATTCGTCTCGACCGGCGCGCCTTTCCGCTGCGCGTGGATGAGGACCGAGAAATGGACCGCCGGCCGTGCCTCTTCCTCACGTTCAACAACACGCAGTTTACAGGCGGCAAGATGCGCATCGCCCCGCAGGCAGACAGCGGCGACGGGCTCATCGAGTATGTGCGGTGGGGCCCTATCGGCCGCCTGGGCTTGATCGCCAATCTGCATCGTCTGTACGACGGCTCCCATGTGAGCCATCCCTTGGCGGCGCGGCGCGGCGCCCGCCGGGTCGAGTTCGATCTGGACGGGCCCGTGGATATCATGGTGGACGGGGAGGTCTTGCGGGCTCACTGCCAGCGGCTGGAGATTCTGCCCGCGGCGCTGGACGTCATGGTATGAAGCAAGCCTACTTGCTGGTTCGCTGCGTGGTTTTGTGGGCAGTGAGCCTGGCGCACTTCGCTGTAGGCGCACTGCTGCTGTTGCTGGTGGCGGTGTTCGTGGACCCGCGCAAGTCAGATTTCCTGCAGCGCCGTTTTGCCCGCAACGTGGTACGGCTGGCTGGTGCGCGGCTGCGCGTGCGCGTGGCACCGGGCTTCGACCCCCGTCGCACGAGCATCTTCGTTTCCAATCACGTGAACCTGTTTGACCCGTTTGTTCTCTATTGCGCCGTGCCGCAGTTTCTGCGCGGCTGGGAGTTGGAATCCCATTTCAAGATTCCGGTGTATGGCTGGATGATGAAGCGTTTCGGAAACATTCCCGTCGCGGACCAGAGGAGCACCGCCAGCATTCGCCGCCTCATTCAGCAGACCCGGCGGGCCCTGGAGAGCGGAGTCAGCCTGACGGTATTCCCGGAGGGAGGCCGCACGCAAACGGGCCGTGTCCAGCCCTTCCAGTCTGGAATTTTCCGGCTGGTCCGTGACCTCAAGTACCCCATTGTGCCGGTGAGTATCGTCGGCTCGTTCGAATTCAATCGCAAGGGAAGCTGCTGGCTGCGACCGTCCACGATTGTCGTCCACCTGCATGACACGATCGATACCGCGCTCTTGAACGAGCAGAAACTCGACCAGCTTTGCGATCGCGTGCACCGGCTTGTCTCGCAGCCAGTGGATGAGGCGCTCGGAATCAGCCCGCAATCCGAGCAGGAGGCCGCATCCGCCCAGAACCACAACGACTGACCGCGGCTTCTACGCGCCGCGCAGGCTCAAAATTCGCATGCCTCACTTGAAAATCACAGGTTCATCCGGTAGCTTTCACGTAGGACCCGAGCGAACTCCGGCTGGAAGGGACTGCGACGCGCGATGAGGGAGAATACGGATCGAAGGATCTACGCGATCTTTGGAAGTGAGCCGGAAGTGACCGCCTATGCGCTGGCAAAGTACAGCCGCTCCGACCTCTCGATGCAGGAGAGCCTGCGCGAGCTGGACGAACAGAAGGCTGAGAAATTCCTCAACACGTTTTACTTTCAGTATGGACATCGCTCCATCGCCGACTTGGCGCACGTTTGCATCGCGCTGGAGAACATCTCGATCTTGGCCGCGATGGAGGTGGTTCACGAGTCGAAGTGGGACGGGCAGGAGCGCTCCACGCGGTATCAGAACTTCACCAAGACCGGCTACTTCGTCCCCCCCTCGATCAAGAACTCTGTTGCGGAGGCAGCCTACAAACGCCTGGTGGAGCTTCTGTTCCAGGAATACCACGAATCCACGGCCCTGCTGATCGAGCACCTGCGCGCCAAACATGCCCGCCCGCCGGAAATGTCCGAGCCCGCCTATGAGCGGACTCTGCGCGCGCGCGCGTTTGATTCGGCCCGCTATTTCTTGCCGCTCTCTACCGTCACCAGCGTGGGCCAGATTGTCAGCGCGCGGACGCTGGAAGAGCAGATCGTCCGGCTGCGATCCCATCCGAACGACGAAATTCGGGAGATCGGAGAGCTGCTGAAAGAGGCCTGCAACCGCCCGGCTTACAATCCACATCGGGAAAGAGGAGAAGCACTACTGGCCAAGATCGGCACCCTCTCCGATGCGGAGCGCGACGCGCTATCGCAGGAATTGCTGCGGGAGGTGCGGGTGGCGCCCACGCTGGTGAAATACGCCGACCCCAGCCCCTACCTGATGGAAACGTACGCGGAGCTGCGCCGCATCGCGGGGCAACTTCTACCTGCGGCGGCGGAGCCGCGAGAGTTCTCCGTCGAGCTGATCCCCAACGAGGAGCCCTTTGACGAGGCGGTTAACACGTTGCTGTACCGCGTCTGTTCGCATTCCTATCGGGAGATTCAGGCTGCCACCAGAATCCTCGGCCGCTCCCAAAAGGAAGCCATTCTCAATGCGGCCCTGGAACGGCGGGGAGCGCATGACGAACTGATCCCCGAGCTGCGCGTCGGCTACCCGTTCAAGTTCGATATTCTGATGGACATCGGAGCGTTCCGGGACCTGCACCGGCATCGGCGGTGCGTGCAGGTCTGCCAGGACCTGACGGCCGCGCACGGCTATGAGCAGCCTCCCGATCTGGCGCTGGCGGGCCTGGAAAAGCGCTACGACCGCGCCATGCATCAGGCGGAGCAGTTGTTCCACCAGCTCGCTGGGGAATGCCCCCAGGCCGCACCGTATGTGCTGCCGCTGGGCTTTCGCCGCAGGGCGCTGTTCAAAATGGATTTCGCCGAGGTGCAATACATCTGCGAACTGCGCACGGCACCGCAAGGACACTTTGCCTACCAGGCGGCCGCCTATCAGATGTTCTTGAAAGTGCGGGAGAGAGAGCCAGAACTGGCCCGGTCGATCCGCGTGCACGAAAGCTGGTTCGAGCCCGATCCGCTGCGACGCTGAGGGAAGCCTGGGAAAGTCAGGAGGGTTGGGAGGGTTGGACAGCGGACGCGGCCTCGGCCGCGGCCTCGGACTTGCGATAGCGCCTCTTGAACTTCTCCACACGCCCGGCAGAGTCCACCAGCTTCTGCTTCCCCGTATAGAAGGGATGGCATTGAGAGCAGATTTCCACTCGGATGTCTCCCTTGTGTGTGGAGCCGGTCTTAAACACACTGCCGCAAGCGCAATGCACCGTAACTTCGGTGTATTCGGGATGGATTGCCGCTTTCATTAGCGAGGACACCTTTCACATGGCATCGGAAAGGTTAGTATACTCCAACCGGGCCGAAGCAGACAAGCCGTGGGCCTAATTACATCCGGGCCGATCCATGGGAACCGCCGGAGACGTTCAGATTAGCCAGAACCACAGTATGGGCACCATCGCGACGCAATCGTGATCGTTCGTTTCCATGTTTCTTTGAGAACCTGGATCTCCTCCAAGCAAGTCTCTGAGCGGTCTATCGCCAGCAACTTGCCAGCCGGTTTCGGGGTTCAATCCTTCTTGGGCATGCCTGCACGGGCGGGAAACACGCTATTCTGGTGACCGGATGTGTAGCCGATCCTCAAGCGACGAGATCAACAAATCCCTGAAGGTATGACCCAACTCCCTCAGTTTTCCACTACCAGGCACACACATTTTGATCGTGCCCGGAGACAGCTTTGCATACTCTGGCTGTTGATTCTTGCCGCGGGAACACCTCTGCGCTCCCAAGTAGCTCCGTATCCGAACGGCGGAGGCCGTGGTTTGCCCGATCGCAGGGGACCACAGAGAACCGATCCGGCCTCGACCATCCGGCCTGTGATCCAATATGAGGGCCGGTTGAAGACCCTGGACAACGAGAAAATCATGCTGACGCTCCATGACTCCCGCACGCTTTTGATAAACCGTTCCGGCAAGACAAGGTTTTACAAGGAATCTCGCGAGATCAAGTCTGCGGCGCTAAATATCGGCGATATCGTTTCGGTGGAAGCGACTCTAGATCAACAGGGGATGCTGTATGCTTTGCGGGTGAGCTTTGAAACCGCTCTCTCTGGAGGTGAACCATACGACACTTCGCCAGACTCCGAGGCGAGTACCAGCGTGTCATCGTCTTCAACCACCGCACGCTATACGTTAAGAACAGGACCGCGTCCGGCGGAGCCGGGCCAGCCCGAGTCTGCAGAAGCATCTCCGCATGGCTCCGTGGACAGTTCCGCGGAAGCCGCCCAGGGCCCGGATTCCCTCATTGACCAGGCGGCAGCCGTGTCCTTTTCATTCTCAGAAACGCTTCCCAACTTCCTTTGCCAGGAATCCATGACCCGGTTTACCACCAATCCTTACGTCGTCGGCTGGAAGTTTATGGACGTCGTGAGCGCGGAAGTCATTTATGAAGACGGACAAGAGAGTTACCGGGATGTAAAACTCAATGAAATGCCCACCAATAAGAAGCTGGAGGAGTTATCTGGTTCTTGGTCTACGGGTGAATTTGCCACCACATTACGTAGTCTGTTTCATCCGGCGACCTCCGCTACGTTCCATTTGGTCGGCGAAGCCACGATGCAGAACACGCGAGCCAAGATATACAACTTCGACGTGGAGCAGGCGAACTCCCGCTGGAACGTACAGTCGGGATCCCAGTCCGTCATTCCAGCGTATCAGGGCTCAGTATGGATTGCCGAGGAGAGTGGCCGAGTGCTGCGGATCGAAATCCAAGCCTGGAACCTTCCGGCAGATTTTCCAATGG
>JBGPJR010000136.1:0-5755 GCA_041485545.1 Terriglobia bacterium | reverse complement strand
CGGCCAAGCGAGGCGCGCAAAGGCCGGACGCAGTCCTACGCGGCGGCGCCGTGGCACTTCTTATATTTTTTGCCGCTGCCGCAGGGACAGGGATCGTTGCGTCCCACCTTCTCGCCGGTGCGCACCACGGTCTGCACGCCGCCTTTGGAGCCGGAGCCGTCATCAGCGCCTTGTAGGATCAGCTCCGCCTGCTGGCGCTTCTGCTTGCGCTCGATCTCCTTGACCTGCTCCTCTTCCTGGACTGGCTGGAGCAGGAAGAGGAACTTGAGCGACTCCTCTTCAATGCGCGCCATCATCTCCTGGAACATGCGGAAGGACTCTTTCTTGTACTCGACCAGCGGATCCTTCTGGCCGTAGCCGCGCAGGCCGATGCCCTCTTTCAAATCGTCCATGGAGAGCAGGTGGTACTTCCACTGCTGGTCCACCACCTGCAGCAGGATCATGCGCTCGTGCCAGCGCATGACGGGCGGGGTGAGCTGCTTTTCCTTGTCTTCGTACCGGCGGTGAACGCGCTCGGTGAGCGTCTCGATCCACTCCTCGTGGTTGAGCTGCGCGTTCTCCAACTCCTCGTGGCGCAGGTACAGGCCGAACTGCCCGAACACGGCGTTGCGCAACCCGGTGAGGTTCCACTCATCAGGATGCGTCTCCTTGGCGCAGTAGGTCCCGACCAACTCCTCGACCAGGCGATCCGAAAGCTCCAGGACATACTCTCTGTGGTCTTCCCGCTCCAGCAACTGGCGGCGCAGGCCGTAGATGGCCTCGCGCTGCTTGTTCATGACGTCGTCGTATTCGAGCAGATGCTTGCGGGCCTCGAAGTTCTGCCCCTCCACCGCCTTCTGCGCGGCCTCAATACGGCGCGAAATGAGCTTGGATTCAATCGGGACGCCTTCCTCCATCCCCAGCCGCTTCATGATGCCGCTGATGCGGTCGCTGGCAAAGATGCGCATGAGGTTGTCTTCCAGCGCGAGGTAAAACCGGGAGCTGCCCGGATCGCCCTGCCGGCCGGCGCGCCCGCGCAGTTGGTTGTCAATGCGGCGCGACTCGTGGCGCTCGGTGCCGACAATGTGCAGGCCGCCAAGCGCGACCACTTCGTCATGTTCCTTATCCACCTCCGGCCTAAAGCGCGCGAGGGCTTCGACCCACTGCTCGGGCGTCGCCGTTTCCGGCGCAATGCTTTGCTTGCGCAGGAAGTCGCGCGCCATGGAGTCCGGGTTGCCGCCGAGCAAAATGTCCGTGCCGCGCCCGGCCATGTTGGTGGCGATGGTGACGGCGCCTTTGCGCCCAGCCTGCGCGACAATTTCCGCTTCACGCGCGTGTTGCTTGGCGTTCAGCACTACGTGTTTGACGCCCGCCTTTTTCAAACTGGCGCTCAGCCGCTCGGACTTCTCCACCGAGGTCGTGCCCACCAGCACCGGTTGTCCTCTCTTGTTCAGGTCCTCAATCTCTTCCACCACCGCGTTGTACTTCTCGCGCTCCGTGCGGTACACCACGTCGGGGTTCTCATGCCGCCGCAAGACCTTATTGGTCGGGATGACCGCAACTTCCAGGTTGTAAATCTTTTCGAACTCGGCCGCTTCCGTCTCTGCCGTGCCGGTCATGCCGGCGAGCTTTTTATACATGCGGAAGTAGTTCTGGAAGGTGATGGTGGCAAGCGTTTGAGTCTGCCGCTCGATCTTGACGCCCTCTTTGGCCTCCACGGCCTCGTGCAAACCGTCCGACCAGCGGCGCCCCGGCATCATGCGCCCGGTAAATTCATCCACGATGACCACTTGGTTGTCCACAACGACGTACTCGTCGTCCTTTTCGTACAGCACGTAGGCTTTGAGAAGCTGGCGAATGGCTTCGTTCTTGGCCCAGCGCTGCTCCGCCAGCCGCGGCACCCGCTGGATCAAGTGCTCTTTCTCCTCGGGACCCAAGTCCGTGTGGCCTTCAATCTTCTTGATCTGCTCATCCACATCCAGGATGGAGAACGAGTCGTAGTTCTGCTGCAGGTCGCGGATTGCACTGGTCTTTTGTTCTGTCGAGAGTTCCGGGTCTTCCTCGATTTCCTGGCACTGCCACTCCAGGTCCTTGCGGGCCAGCTCGTCCATGAGCGCCTGCGCCACCTGCGCCCGACCCGAGGTGTTCATGTCCACGATGTGGTTCTTCTCGTTGACTGTGAAATACAGCGGCTCCAGCAGCTCGCGCTCAAACTCGCCGCCCACGCGCCGCTCAAACTGGTTCACCAGCGTCTTGACCGCAGGGTCCTCGGTCAGCTCCAGCAGCGGCTTGTATTTCGGCGCTGCGCGTTTGGCCTGTACCAGCTTTTGCGCGGCCAGCTCGCGGTCCTCATCGCTTCCGTCAAGCAGCTCCTTCGCCTCGCGCAACAGTTGTCCGACCAGACCGAGCTGCCGGTTGACCAGCCGCTCCACGACCGGTTTCAGCTCCTTGTAATAGGTGGGAGAGGCATGTTCGGCCGTGCCGCTAATGATGAGCGGTGTGCGCGCCTCGTCAATCAGAATGGAGTCCACCTCGTCCACAATGGCGAAGTGGTGCCCGCGCTGCACGCACTGGCGCAGGTCGAACTTCATGTTGTCGCGGAGATAATCAAACCCAAACTCGTTGTTGGTGCCGTAGGTGATGTCGCACGCGTAGGCTTCCTGCCGCTGCTGGTCGGTCAGGTCGTGGACAATCACGCCCACCGACAGACCGAGTAGGCGGTAAAGTTTTCCCATCCACTCCGCGTCGCGCCGGGCCAGATAATCATTGACCGTAACGATGTGCACGCCCTTGCCTTCGAGCGCATTCAAGTACGCGGACAAGGTGGCCACTAGCGTCTTGCCCTCGCCGGTCTTCATCTCGGCGATCTCGCCCTGGTGCAGGACCATGCCGCCGATCAGCTGCACGTCGAAGTGACGCATGTTGAGCGCGCGGCGGCCGGCTTCGCGCACCACCGCAAAGACCTCGGTCAGCAGGTCGTCGAGCTTCTCCCCCTGCGCCAGGCGCTTGCGAAACTCGTCCGTTTTGGCGCGCAGCTCGGCGTCGGTGAGCTTCTGCACCGCCGGTTCCAGAGCGCTAATGGCCTGCACTCCGGGCAGCAAGCGCTTCAGCTCACGCTCATTCTTAGTTCCGATTACTTTCGCGAGTAGGTTTCCGATCATGACTCACTTCCATTATAGGGAGCATTACCAGACCGAACAAGGTGGGCGAAAACGCACGCATGTCAGGAATCTCAGCTCCCTGACCGCTGTGTCTGCACGCTTCGGTTTCTATACGATAATGGAAGATCATGCCCGACAGCCTCCTGAGAGTTCAGCAAGAAGTGATCGCCTGCCGGCGCTGCCCGCGTCTGGTGAAATATCGCGAACTGGTGGCGCGGTCCAAGAAGCGCGAGTTTCGCGAGTGGGACTACTGGGGGAAACCCGTGCCCGGTTTCGGCGATCCCAAGGCCCGACTGCTGATCATCGGCCTCGCCCCCGCGGCTCATGGCGGAAACCGTACCGGCAGAGTCTTTACGGGAGATAGCTCCGGAAGCCTGCTCTTCCGCGTGCTACACGAGACCGGCTTTGCCAGCCAGCCGCATTCGGTTTCTCGTGGCGACGGAATGCGTTTGCGTGATGCCTACATCACGGCGACGGTGCGGTGCGCCCCGCCTGCCAACAAACCGCTTCCCTCCGAGTCGCGCAACTGCCGCGAGTACCTGGAGCGAGAGATTGCGTTATTGCGAAATTTGAAGGTGGTGGTGGCGCTGGGCCGGATCGCGTTCAACGCCTACCTGCTGATGCTCCATCGCCAGGGGAAGATTCCTTCGCGCGCCCCGTACCGCTTCGCTCACGGAGCCGTGCATCGGTTTGAGGCTCCGCTGCCTACGCTGATTGCTAGCTATCACCCGAGCCGCCAGAACACGCAGACGGGGAGGCTCACGCACGCCATGTTCTCGAGGATTTTTCGGCAGCCACACCTGTTCTTAAAGTAATACGCTAAATAACTCCATCTACTATAACAGTCTACGGTAACTGCAATAACTTGGTCCTGGGATCCTTGGGCGGTTATGAGCCGCGAGACCCGGCTGAGGGGCGAGCGCAAAGGCCGCCACGCAGTGGCTAACAGGCGGCAAGATCACGCATGGCCTGCTCCAGGTCGTGCGCCTGCGGCAGGATAGCCTTCTCCAGAATCGGATGGTAGGCGACGTAGGTGTCCAGGGCACCGACGCGCTTGACGGGAGCATCCAGTTCATGGAAGAGCTCTTCGGCGATGCGCGCGGCGATCTCGGCACCGAAACCCCAAGAAAGACAGTCCTCATGCGCGACCAGCACGCGGCTGGTCTTGCGGACTGAAGCAACAATCGCGTCCCAGTCGAACGGATTGAGCGAGCGCAAGTCCAGCACCTCCGCACTGACTCCCTCCTCGGCGAGCTTCTGAGCAGCCTGCAGCGTCTTTTGCACCAGAGCGCCATAGGTGACCACCGTCAGGTCCTTCCCTTCCCGCACGATGCTGGCCTTGCCAAACGGCACCATGTAGTCGGGTCCGGGATAGGGGCTGCGGTTGTAGGGCTGGCGATAGAGATGTTTGTGTTCCAGAAACAAAACGGGATCGTCGCAGCGAATCGCGGTGCGCAGCATGCCGTTGGCATCAAGCGCGTTCGACGGCATGACAACGCGCAGGCCGGGGATATGCGTAAAGATGCTTTCGCCGGACTGGCTGTGATAAATGGAGCCGCCGCTGAGGTAGCCGCCGATCGGCACGCGAATCACCACGGGCGCAGAAAAGTTGCCGATTGAGCGCCAGCGCATCACGGCCAGTTCGTCGCGAATCTGCATCATCGCCGGCCAGATGTAATCAAAGAACTGAATCTCGACGACGGGTTTCAAGCCGCGCAGGGCATAGCCAATCGCGCGACCGACGATGCTCCCCTCCGCAATCGGAGCGTTGAACACGCGGCGGCTTCCGAACTCGCGCTGCAATCCGTGCGTGACCTTGAAGACGCCTCCCTTGCCTTTCACCTGAGAAAGATTCTGCTCGTGAGTGCAATCGGCGATGTCCTGGCCGAACAGGACGACGCGCGGGTCGCGTTTGATCTCGTCGCGCAGGCAGGCATTAAGCAGCTCCACCATGGTACCGGGACTGCGGGAGAAGCGCGGCGGGCGCTCGAACTGACCTCCCGTGGGATCGACCGTAGAGGAATAGACGTGCTCGCGCACGCGGCTCGCCTCCGGTGCGGGAGCTTTCAAGGCCTCGGCGGCCGCCTGCTCCACTTCCTGTTCCACGCCGCGCTGCAGCTCCTCCCGGGCAGCAGGTTGCAAGATCCCCTCCGCCTCTAGAAACGCTGCGAACCTTGGGAGCGGATCGCGCCGCGCCTCCGCTGCCATTTCCTCGGCGGTTTTGTAGACTCTCTGGTCGTCGGATAAGGAATGCGAGTGCAGCCGCAAGACGTGACCGTGCACCAGAGCGGGTCCGCGCCGCTGGCGGCAATAAGCCACGGCGCGCCGCATCACTTCCCAACTCTTCAGGAAATCGGTGCCGTCCACCTCTTCTACGAACAGGCCGGGATAGTTGGAAACGAGCCGGGATATCTTCCCTCCGCTGGTCTGCGCTTCTACGGGGACGGAGATCGCATACCCGTTATCTTCAATCAAAAACAGAACCGGGGCCGCAGTGAGGCACGCGGAGTTGAGCGACTCGTAGAACTCTCCTTCACTGGTGCTGCCGTCTCCACCTAACACGCAGACCACTTCGTCCTTCTCAAAGGCCGTACCCTCGGAAGCCGCTCCGGGCG
>JBGPJR010000135.1:0-5772 GCA_041485545.1 Terriglobia bacterium | reverse complement strand
TCCCTGGGTGAAGGGTACGGCCGCGCTTTACACCAAAGAGTTTTTCGAGCTGGCACGGCGGCACCTCAATCCCGGCGGCGTGGTCACACAGTTCGTGCAGTTGTACGAGAGCAACGAGGAGGCGGTGAAGAGCGAGATCGCGACCTTCTTCGAGGTGTTTCCGAATGGGAGCGTTTTTGCCAACACGGTGATGGGCCAAGGCTATGACGTGGTGCTGCTGGGCCAGGCCGAACCGAGCCCGATCGACGTGGATAGAATGGAGGAACGTCTGCAGAGTTCCGAATATGCGCGCGTGGCGCAGTCTCTGCAGGAAATCGGATTCTATTCCGCGGTGGATCTGCTCTCCACTTACGTGGGCCAGGCGTCCGATTTGCGGCCGTGGCTGCAGGACGCCGTCATCAACCGCGACCGCAATCTGCGATTGCAGTATCTGGCGGGCATGGGATTGAACCTCCACAACGAGAGTGCGATCTACGACCACATGACGGCCTTTGGCCCGCACCTCTCTGCCAACGTTTTCAGCGGCTCCCCAGCGCTCCTCGAGTACCTGGAGCGGGCGATCGCGTATGGGTCGTCCCGCTGACGAATGGGCGTTGGCCTGCGTGACTTCCAAACCAGCTCCAGCCGCCAAGAGACACTTATGCCTGCTCAGTAGAAGAGATCGCAACAATGCTCCGTAACGTCATCCCAGCGGTACCGAAGTCAGCGCGGAGAGCGATGCAGAACCGCGAACGGGAAATATGCAGTGACAAATGCAGGGGAACAGGACGTACAGCATTGCGAAGACATTGGTAAGTGGCTTAAACTAAAGGCACGCGCCTGTAGCTCAGCTGGATAGAGCGTTGGTCTCCGGAACCAAAGGTCGGGAGTTCGAATCTCCCCAGGCGCACCATACTTCTTCCCAACGTTTCAAAGAGATAGAGAGAATGGCGGAAAGGCGGGTTGCACCATTGTGGTGCAGGTGTCGTAGTGAGTGTCGCAGTGTTTGCATGACTAGCTAATTCTGCTGATCGCTTCCTGCTGGACCGGGGACCCCACGAGGGGACAGGACGGCCCCGGTCGGTTTGCTTTGTAGGGTTCCCCTCCAAGCCCGCTCGGCAGTTGGCGGTAAGCCACATCCTCGCTAGGTACCTGGGTTCGCTTCTATAGCCCTGCGATCCTGTTCGTCAGCGATCCGCCGGCCTCCCAACAGTGTGGCCATCGGTGCCCCCAGCTGTGAGGCATCACGGAGCCTAGCGCGGCTTGATCCGGGTTCCTTCCGTCAGTTCGTTCGGGGGGTGAGAGATGACTTCATCGCCCTCGGCCAACCCTCCAAGAACTTCAGCCTCTTCCGAATTCATCTGTCCAATCCTGATTTCCCGTAGCTGCGCGCGATCCGCCACGACTTGGAAAACAGCCCAGCTGTCACCCTGGCGGAACAGGGCGCCCACCGGAATCTTGAGCACGCGGGGGCTTTCCCAGAGAACGATCTGCGCTTCCACGCGATATCCGTCGCCGAGCGGCCCCGGTGGATCGACGAAATCGGCGACGATGTTGACGCGCTGTTCTTCCACGCCCAAAGCGGAAGTCTTGGTGAAGGCATACGGCTCGACGGTCCGGACGGCTGCGCGCAAGGGCTTCGGACCGCCCCACCCGCTGAGCAAGACCGTAGCGCCCGGCCTGACCTTCACAGCGTCGGAAGATAGTACGTCGATGATTACTTCAAGCCTTGATGGGTCACCAACTGAAAGCAACGGGGTTCCCTGCGGAACTACTCGTTCGCTTTTCTCCAGGATCCGCAACACTTGTCCTGCTACGGGCGAGCGGACGGGGATAGGCGCTCCACCTTCGGCGGCCGAATGGTTCACTGCCAGCAACGCGGCCTGGGCGACTTTCACGTCCTCGGCGGCGGCTTGCGCTTGAAACTGCGCGGCGGAGAACTCCCGCTCGCTAGCAGCGGTGGCGGTTCGCTGCTGGTCCGCCAATTGGGCCGAGATGGTTCCATCTTTGGCGAGGCGTTCGGCTCTGTCGAGTTCCCGTAACGCGAGCTGACGACGAGCGCGCGCCCGCTCGACCTCTTCCACCGCCTGATGCTGGCGCGCCTCGGCAGCTTGGACGCGCGCGGTGTATTCCTGGCGCTGCCGGGAATCGAGCGGCGGCGGATCGATGCGGGTGATGATCTGATTGCGTGCCACCCGGTCGCCGTCATGAAGCTCGAGGCGCTCCAAACTGCCTGCCACCGGAGCGGCAATCACGTACCGGTCGTGGGCGCGGGATTCTCCGTCCTCTTCGATGGTGACTCGCAGTGGACCGCTCACGAGCCTCGCCGTATCCACCGCCACGGGAGAGGGCCGTAACATCAGCACGACCAGAGCGATGACGACGAGCGCCAGACTCGAGTATATGAGGAACCGGGAAAGCGGTTTGCGCATGTTTACTCTCTCGCCTTCAACACAGCCAACAGATCCAGCCGCCGGAGCCGCCGCGATACCAAGATGGCGGACAGCCCTGCCGCCCCAAGCACTACCAGCGCGGAACGCGCGTAGGTAGCCTGGCTCACGACCAACGGTAGGCGGTACAGATCTGTCTCAAGCCAGCGCGAAAGCAAAGCGCACATCGCATAACCCAGAAGGCACCCCAACGGCACCCCTGCCATAGTAAGGAACGTTTGCTCCCCGAGCAGGATACCGCGAAGCTCGCCCTGAGTGAATCCGAGCACGCGCAGGGAGGCCATCTCATTGGATCGTTCCGACAGCGCTATGCGGGAGCTGTTGTAGATGGTTCCGACCGCGATGATGCACGCAAAGACGATCAGGATGTTGGTGCCCATCTCAAAGCTGCGGGCTAGAATCTCCCGAAAGCTTCTCACTGTTACTTCGCGGATCGCCACACCGCTCACCAGAGGCGTTTGCTTGAGCAATTGGTAAAGCCTGGACAACTTGCTCGAGTCCACCTGGAGATGGGCTCCGGACAGCGTATAGCCTTCCTGCATCAACCCGTTCAGTGCCGTCATGTTCATGTACGCTCCCAGCCCCAGCGGCTCATCCACAACCATCGTCAGATTCACTTCGCGAACAGGCCGCGCCCCCTCTAGAACTTCCACCGTGATGCGGTCGCCAGGCGAGGCGCCCAGAATCTCTGCCAGCTTCTTCGATAAGGCGAGGCCATTTTCAGGAAGTTCCACCGGGCGCTCGTTCACATCGACCAGGCGGCGCAGTTGAGTCTCGGGCGGCAGCCCAAGCAACGCAGCGCGGCGTGAGCGATACTGATTGCGCAGTCGCACCGGAACCTCGCGATAGGCCTCGACCCGCATCACACCCGGCAGATGGCTGAGCTCATGCAGGGCTCGTGAGTCGCGCGGACTATTCAAGGAAACGGTCAGGTCGTCCCGCTGCAGCGTATCGAACTGCAGCCGGGAAATAGCATCAAAGGAGTCGTAGAAGAACCATCCGATCACCAGCACTGCGGTGGCACAGGCAACCGCGAAGATGGAGAGTGCCGCGCGAGACGGCCGCCGTGTAACACTGCGCCAGACCATGCGGGCCGCGAGCGAAAGAACTCGTTGGAGGCGCAGTTTCTCGACCAAGCCTGCGCGAAAGGGAGCGGGAGGCGCGGGTTTCATTGCTTCCGCCGGAGGCAGCCCCACGGCGCGGCGAACTGCGTCGAGCGCGCCCAGGCTTGCAGCCGTCACTGTGAGCAAAATCCCGATGAGCACAGTGCCCGCACTGGCTTGAAATACAAGCGCGGGAAAGCGGTAAAACTCCTGGTACACCGCGGTAAAGGAGGCGCCCGTGTATAGGCCCACCGCTGTGCCCAGCAGGACTCCGCCGAATACCAGCAGCAGCGCCAGGCTCAGATAATGGAACCCGACTCGTTGGCTGGAATACCCCAGCGATTTGAGCAGCGCAATTTGCGAGCGCTGGATGCTGACCAGTCGCGTGAGTGAGATTTGCAGAAGGAATCCTGCGAGCGTCAGGAAGATCGCAGGAACGATGGCGGAGGAAACTCGGTTCTGCTGTATCTCGTCGGATAGAAAGCGGTTGGAGACTTGTTCGTAGCGTCCGAAGGAGCCGAGTCCGCCGTAACGTCCCAGGAGGCGGTCGAGGCGCACGATCACATCTGCCTCCGCACCGCCGCGCGACAGCCGCAGCGCCACGTCGTTGAAAGCTCCTTCCATATCGAATACTGCAGCCATTGCGTTGTGGCTCATCCATAGGATTCCGAAGCGCCGGTTATCGGGCAGGATCGCGGCCCCACCCCGGACGGCATAAACGAATTCCGGGGAAAGCGCGATGCCGACGATGCGAAGCTGTTTCCAGCGGCCGTTCATCACAGCTGCAATCCGGTCGCCGATCTTCAGCCCATTCGCTTCCACGAAGGCTTCACTGGCCAAAACTTCGTCCGTTTTGCCAGAATCCAAGTAACGACCGCTGCGAAGAAACAGATCATTGAGCATGGGGACGCGGTGCTCCGGAACCGACACCAGCCTGCCGGTAGCAGGCTCCAGCAAACCAGGCACATCCAGAACGACGTCCTGGACGATGCGCGTTTGGACTGCGGCTACGCCTTCAATTTCCCCGATTCGGCCGGCAATCTCGTCCGGGGCTCTCTTGAGGTGCGCAAACACATCAGCGAAGCGGTACGTATCGTAGTACTCAGACTGCGCATGGAGCAGGGAGTGATACATGCTGCGCATCGAAACAAAGGACGCTACGCCGCAGGCCACCACCAGACTGATGGCAAGGGCCTGCCCCCTCATGCGGGCAAGATCTCGAAAGAGCATGCGATGGAGGGCTTTCATTGCCGTTTACCATGAGATCTCCGCAGGCGTCAGTTTCTTTTCATTGCGGCGTATCTCGACGATTCGTCCGCTGCTGATGCGAATCACGCGGTCCGCCATCCCGGCCACCGCAGAGTTGTGTGTGATGACCAGCGTAATGGTGCCTAGTTCGTGATTGATGCGCTCCAGAACCTCGAGCACGATCTTGCCAGTCGGGTAGTCCAGCGCTCCGGTGGGCTCATCGCAGAAAAGAACCTCCGGACGCTTGGCCACGGCCCGGGCAATGGCCACGCGTTGCTGCTCGCCGCCCGAAAGCTGCGACGGGAACGAATTCAGTCTGTCCCCCAACCCGACCATCTGAAGCGCTTCCTCGGGTGCGATCGGATTCGGTGCGATCTCTGTCACCAGTGCGACATTTTCCAGCGCAGTCAGGCTCGGAATGAGATTGTAGAACTGAAAGACGAAGCCGACGTGCTCTCGGCGAAAGCGGGTCAGTTGGGCATCGGTCGCGGAGGTAAGATTATGGTCCCGGTAAAATACTTCGCCCGAACTGGGAGTATCCAAGCCGCCGAGTATATTGAGCAAAGTGGACTTCCCGCTTCCTGACGGTCCCAATAGCACGACGAACTCGGCGGGATAGAGGTCGAAATCCACCTCGTGCAAGGCACAAACCTCCACCTCCCCCGTTCGGTAGATTTTGGAGATGCTATGGACATGAAAGACCGCATCCTCTGACTGTTGGGCCGTCGGATTTGCCCCTGCTTGTGTCAGTCGCTCCCCACCTGGCGCGCGTTCACTGTTGTTACCAATCTTGCCGGATCGCATTTACAGCTAAGTATACGTGATGGTCGGACGACCCGGACAACTTCCACATAGTCGGCTATGCGGAACTTGATCAGAAGGAACGATAGGTACTGAGTAACGCCGTTATGTTTACCGATCCGGGGCTTGATGGGGGTTCGGAAAGTTGAACCGAAGTGAGAGAGAGTTGCGGGGTTTATAGGCCCTTCAGT
>JBGPJR010000134.1:0-5780 GCA_041485545.1 Terriglobia bacterium | reverse complement strand
GTTTTCCGCCGGAGAGATTTGCATTCTGGAGAAGGGGCGCGAGATTGGCTCGCACCTGCTTTCGGGCGCCGTCCTGGACCCGCGCTCGCTGCGCGAACTGCTTCCTGACTTCGACAACGCAAACGCGCCGGACCATGCGCCGCTGGCCTGTCCGGTGAAGCGCGACGCGGTGTACTACCTCACCGAGGGCGGGCAGTGGAAGTTCCCCATCCTGCCGCCGTTCTTGCGGAATCACGGGAACTACGTTGTCTCGCTGAACCGGCTGGGGCACTGGCTGGGCCAGAAGGTGGAAGCCGCCGGGATCACCGTCTTCACTGGATTTGCGGGCAGGGAACTGCTCTATGAGAACGGGCGCGTGATCGGTGTCCGCACCGACGACAAGGGGCTGGATCGCCAAGGCCGTCCGAAGAGCAACTACCAGCCCGGGTATGAGGTGCGCGCCCCGGTCACGGTGCTGGCTGAAGGTCCGCGCGGCTCGCTGGCGAAGAAACTCATCGCGCGCCAGGGTCTCGACTACAGACGCAACCCGCAGACGTACGCCGTCGGCGTGAAGGAACTGTGGGAGGTGCCGCCGGGGCGCATCGAACCCGGCACCGTGATCCATACCGCGGGCTGGCCGCTGGCAGCGGACCACTACGGCGGCGGGTGGGTTTACGCCATGCCCGAAGGAATGGTCTCGTTGGGCTTGGTTGCGGGCCTGGACTATCACGACCCCGCGTTTGATCCGCACGCGGCCTTCCAGCAATACAAGACGCATCCGTTGCTGCGCCGGATTTTGGCCGGCGGCCGCATGCTGAAATACGGGGCCAAAGCCCTCCCGGAAGGGGGCTGGTATGCGTTGCCGAGCCTCGCTACGGACGGAGCGCTGCTGGTGGGCGACACCGCCGGGTTCCTCAACTCGCAGCGCCTGAAAGGCATTCACCTGGCGATCAAGAGCGGTATGCTCGCCGCCGAAACGATCTTTGATGGGATGCTCCGCAACGATCTGTCGGAGGCGGCGCTAGGCGACTACGCCCGGCGCGTCCAGAACAGCTGGGTGTATGAGGAGCTGTGGACGGTTCGCAACTACCATCAGGCCATGGAGAATGGTTTGATGCACGGCGCGGGGCACGTGGCTTTGCAAATGCTGACCGGCGGGCGCGGCCTGCACGCGCGCTACGCCAGCCGCGCCGGGCATGAGCGCCTAAGCAAGGTACGCGACCTCGCAGATCGTCGAAAGTCCGAAATGTTGCCCGATGGGAAGCTCACATTCGACAAGCTGACTGATGTCTATCACTCCTCCACCAAGCACGAGGAGGACCAGCCCTGCCACCTCCTGGTTGCCGACCTGGACATCTGCAACCAGCGATGCGTTGCCGAGTATGGTAACCCCTGCCAGCGCTTCTGCCCCGCGGCGGTTTATGAGATGGTGGAGGAGCCGGGCGGCGGGAAGCGGCTGCATCTGAACCCTTCCAACTGTGTGCATTGCAAGACCTGCGATATCATGGACCCGTACCAGATCATTACCTGGGTGCCGCCCGAAGGGGGCGGCGGCCCAAGCTACGAGAATCTGTAGGCGCTGTGACGAAAACTTACCGCCAGGCACAAATCCTCAAACTGATCCGGGCGCAGTCCATCCGGACGCAGGAGGAACTCTCCGGGGCGCTGGAAACAATCGGGAGTCGTGTGACGCAGGTGACGCTTTCGCGAGACATCCGCGAGTTGGGGTTGGTGAAGGGGCCGGAAGGCTACGGCGAAGCGGCTGCGGGCCCCGCAGCCGCCGACGGGACTGGCGGCCGGCTGAAGCGGGCCGTGGAAGAGTTTGTGCGGGATGTGAAGACCGCGCAGAATCTCCTGATCATCAAGACGGCTCCGGGAAACTCCGCGCCGCTGGCCGATGCACTGGACCGGGGAGGCTGGCCCGAGATCGTGGGCACCATCGCGGGCGAGGACACGGTCTTTGTGGCGACGCCCGACGCGCGCCGGGCGCAGCAGGCCCGAGACAAGCTGCTGGCTTTGCTCCGGTGAGTGGCCGCCGCGGAGCCACCCGGGAATGGGGCCGCGCCTACTTCCCCGGAGGCCGGTACGGGACGCTTTTACGGGTCGCGACGTCGATCTCTTCCGGAGTCAGCAGCACCGTAGTTCTTACCGAAACTGCGCCGGAAGCGTTGATGGCCAGCGAGGCGGCCGCCAAGCTGATCGCGTCCGGGACCTCGGCAATGACGTAGGCGTCCGATTTGCCGAAGGCGTAGTAGAAAACCTCCAGCTTGCCTCCCACGGCGCGGAGCGCCTTCTCGGCGGCAGCGCGCCGCTTGGTTCCGCCGTCCTTGAGGAGCCCTTTAGTTCCTTCCGAGTTGTAGGAAACCTCCCACAGATATTTTGGCATCCAATACCTCCTGAAAGCTTCGAACGGTCTGGCCAGGCCGAGGGCTAAGGTAGCACAGGTGGTGCGGGATGCAAATGTGCCAGCGGAGAGCGGGGCTTCTCCGGAATGCCCGCAAAGCGACGGTCGCGGCTAGGCGGGTTGCGTCGGAGAGGCAGGTTTGACTAGAATGAAAGTTTATGGACATTCCGGTGCAGCCGGAGTGTTGGGAGAGTCTAGTTCACGCGATGCCCATCCAGCGGGACGGAGAAACGATATGAGCGGGGCGCGGGCGAAGTGCCGGCGGCTGGCGCTGCTGCTGCTCTGCCTCGGTCTGGCTGCGCCAGTTGCCCGGGCTCAATCCCAATCGGGGCCCATTCCAGCGGGTCTGCTCAACGGCCAAGCCGCCTCGTTTGTGATGGGTCAGGAGAATTTTTCAGACATTACCTATGGCCTGGATGACAAGCGGTGGGGGGCTATCTCGGGGTTCACCATCGTTGGCAACAAGCTGATCGTGGTGGACAGCTCCTATCTGGCGCCGCCGAACAACAACCGCGTGCTGATCTACAACGACCTGCATGCGTGGCTGCAGCGCAAGCCGCAGGACCCGTTGGGCAACTTCGATGTGCTCGTCGGCCAAACCGACCTGAATTCTTCCACCCCCGGCACCAGCGCCACGCAGTTGTTCCAGCCGGTCGCGGTCGCCTCCGATGGTACGCGCCTCTTGGTGGCAGAGTGGGGGAACCATCGCGTCTTGATCTATAACCAGATCCCGCAAGGCGAGGGTGCCGCGGTGGCCGACGTGGTCGTGGGGCAGCCAGACTTTACCTCCCAAGGATTCGGTGCGAGTCCGACGTCGCTGCGCAGTCCCAACGGCGTCGCCACCGACGGCACGCGCCTGTTCATCGCCGATACGCTGAATAACCGCGTGCTGATTTATAACCAGATTCCCACGAAAAACGGTGCCGCGGCCAGCGTGGTACTGGGACAGCCGGATTTCGCCAGTTCTCGCCGCCTTCCTGCCGCCGCCAACACGCTGTATGACCCCATGAGCGTGACGACGGACGGGCAACGGCTGATCGTTACGGACCTCGGCAACAACCGGGTCCTGATCTACAACCACATCCCGACGTCCAGTGGCCAGGCCGCCGACGTAGCGGTGGGCCAGCCGGACTTCACGAGCGATGGCTTCGGCACCACGCAGACCACGCTGAACTTTCCGCGCTACGCGTTTAGCGATGGCACGCGGCTGGTCATTGTAGACTCCGGCAATAACCGCGTTTTGATTTACAACCAGATTCCCACGCAGAACGGCGCCGCCGCCGACGTCGTTCTGGGACAGAAGGATTTTCTCGGATTGCTGGAAAGCTGCGGCGCCGCGCACTTCGCGGTGCCCTTCATGGCCGCCAGCGCGGAGGGAATGTTGTTTGTCAGCGACGGATCCAATCGCCGCATTCTCGGATTCAAACCGGGGGCGGATATGGTCCAGTCGGTGGTGAATGGGGCCAGTTTTTCCGCTCAGCCTCAGGTTGCCTCCTGCAACGTCATCCTGCCGGAGCCTCCCGTGGCGCCCGGCGGCATTGCCGCCATTTTCGGAAAGAACCTTGCCAACACCACGGAGACGGCTGCCACCACGCCGCTCCCGACAGAGCTGGGCGGCGTGAAGGTCCGCGTCAACGGCTTGGAAGCGCCCCTGTTTTACGCCTCCTCTACCCAGATTAATGTGCAAATTCCCTTCGAGGTAAAAGGGTTCAGCGCCTCCGTCGAAGTGGAGAAGCAAACGCCCACCGGGACCGTCGTCTCCGCTGCGATGCCAGCGGGATTGACCGACGGAGCGCCCGGCGTGTTCACGCGCGACGGAACGCCCGCGGGCCCCGGCGCGATCACGCACGGGGACGGTTCTACTGTAACGGATGACAACCCAGCACACCCGGGCGAAACGCTGGTCGCATACGTCACCGGGCTGGGAACGGCGCTCCAGCAGCTCACGACCGGAGCACCGGTCCAGTTCGCCGCGACGGGCGCCGTCGCAATCACTGGAAGCTCGATTGCCGGGATTGATCTAACGATTTCGATCAACGGAGTCGCCCACACCTATACGACCGTTGCTACCGATACGCTGGACACGATCGCGCAAGCCGTTACGGACGCGATCAACAATGACGAGGACCCCAACGTGACCGCCGTGGCCGACACCGTGAACTTCCAGGTCATCCTGAACGCAAAGGTCGTGGGACCGGCCGGCACCGACGTTTTCTACGAGGCTTCCTCGTCGAACGCCACCCAGTTAAGCGTGTCCCTGCCCGGCACGCAATCGGTACCGGGCACCATCACGTTCAGCGGGACGCCGGAGCCCGGCCAGACGGTGACCATCAATCTAGCCGGCGTCACGGACTGGCCCTATACCACGGTGGCAGGCGACACGCTGGATTCGGTCATTACCAACCTGGCGGCGGCCATTGAGAACGGGGACCCCAACGTCTCCGCCACCGCCGACCTCAAGCATCAGGCCCTGTTGCTGACATCGCGCGGCGACGCGGGACTCGGAATCTCCTTTACGGTTTCCGTTTCCCAGGACGCCACGTTTTCGGCGACCTCTTCGCGGCAGTTTCTGGCGCACACGCCGGTCAGTGTGACGAACACCGTCACCGCCAGGATTGGGGAAAGCCTGCCGCTGGTGCCGGGTGACATCTTCATCGCGGGCAGCCCGGAACCCGGGCAGACCCTTAGCCTCACCCTGGGGGACACTTCCTACTCCTATACCGTCGTTGAGGGAGACACGCTGGCCAGCATCGTGACCAACATGACCGAGCTGGTTAACGCCGACCCCAATGTCGTGGCGACAGCCGACACAACTCAGTTGAGCATTGCGCTGGCTTTGCGGGTTCCCACGACCAATTTGCAGGTCACGATCAGAGCCGAACTGACAGGCTCCGGCGCCCTATTCGTCTTGGTTCGGAGCACCAGTACGACTGGCTCAACGTTCGCCGGCGTCACCTTTGCGGGCCCGGTGGAAGGACTCGTGGGCCTGTATCAGGTTAACTTTACGGTTCCTTCGGACGCCACCGCCGATCCCGCGACGAAACTGACCGTGATTCAGAACCAGATCATCTTCGGCTCTGTCACCCAGTTCGATATTCTCAGCAACATCGTCACGTTTCCGGTGGCAACCCCGTAGCGTCCTTAGCCGCGCCAAACCTCCGCGTTTCCTATTTGACAACGCACCATTCGCGGTCCCGCCCTGTCGTGGAAGCCCAGCCACGGTTTTCGCCGGCAGAGGCCGAAGCTTCACGGCAGAAGGAACAAGTTCTCTTGGGGTTCGAACGGGCCCATTGCTGCGGTTGGGAGAAATCGAGGCTCAGCGAAGCACTGTGGGAGAAGTGGAATGGCACCCGGTTCGCGCCATTTTCGATGGCTTGGTGCCCCTGTATAAATCGAG
>JBGPJR010000133.1:0-5798 GCA_041485545.1 Terriglobia bacterium | reverse complement strand
CGCCGGAGAAATACAGAGACCTGAATCCGCCGCGGCCGGGGCACGCGGACCTGGCGGGATGCTTGAAATACAACTTGCACGAGGCGCGCTACGTGCTGGAGCGGGCCAGCGCGCGGGAGAGCGCGGCGCGCGTTTCGGCCGGAGCGTTGGCCAAGCTGCTGCTGGCGCAGTTTGGGATCGAAGTGTGGAGCCATGTCTTAGCGGTTGGAGACGTGCACGCCAAGCCGCAGCCGACTTGGAAGCAGATTCAGGCCCTGGGGGCGCTGGACGAGGTTCTGTTTCGCTGTGCCGATGCGGAAGCCGAGCAGCGCATGAAAGCTGCGGTGGATGAGGTGCTGCGCACCGGCGATTCGCTCGGCGGAATCTTCGAAGTGGTGGCGCACGGCGCTCCGGCGGGCCTGGGCACGCACGCCAACTGGGACGAGCGATTGGACGGCCTGCTGGCGCAAGCCGTCATGTCGCTGCAGGCGGTCAAGGCGGTCGAGATTGGCACGGGCATCGAGAGCGCGGTGTCGCTGGGCTCCACGGTGCATGATCCCATCGGCTACAACGCTTCCGAGCGCCAGTTCACCCGCCCGGCGAACCATGCAGGAGGCTTGGAGGGCGGCATCTCGAACGGCGAGGACATCGTCGTCCGCGGGTATCTGAAACCGATCTCCACGCTGCGCCGCCCGCTGCAATCGGTTCACATGGAAACCAAAGAAACGGTGAAGGCGGCCTACGAACGCTCCGATGTGTGCGTGGTGCCCGCAGCGGGCGTGGGCGCTGAGGCCATGGTGGCTCTGACGCTGGCACGCTGCTTCCTGGAAAAGTTCGGCGGCGACTCGCTGGTCGAGACGCGCCGCAATTTTGAAGGCTACCAGGCGCAACTGCGCGCCTTCTGAGCGCAGCCGATTCGAGTCGGGTAATTGCCATGAATGAGTGGGCGATTCTGGTGGCGGGGCTTGCAGTCGGAGGCGCCGTGGCGTGGCTGGCGGCAAGCTCCCGCAGTAAACTTCTCCAGGGGCAGATGAATGAGATGCACGCGGCGTTGCAATCCCGCGATCAGCAAGGGGCACAACTCCAGCAGCAACTGCGCCAGGAAGGCGAACAGAAGGTCGCCGCACAGGCGGAAGTTCGCCACCTGCAGGCATCGGTTGAAGAACAGCGCCGGCTGCTGACGGAAGCCGAAAGGAAACTCACTGATACGTTCGGCGCGCTGGCCCACAGTGCGTTGCAGGCGAATAATCAGTCCTTCCTGGATCTGGCCAAAAGCACCTTTGAAACGCTCCAGACGCAGGCCAAAGGCGATCTTGACAGCCGCCAGCAGGCCATCGACGGGCTGGTGAAGCCGCTCAAGGAGTCACTCTCCCGTTACGAACAGCAGATCCTCCAGATGGAGAAAGAGCGTCAGAACGCCTACGGCGGTCTGACCCAACAGGTGGCGTCGCTGCAAAAAGTTGCTGGCAGCCTCGACACCGCGCTGCGCGCGCCGCAGGTACGCGGCCGCTGGGGGGAAATGACCTTGCACCGCGTGGTGGAACTCGCTGGCCTGTCGGAGCATTGCGACTTCACCGAGCAGGAGTCTTTGCCCGGCGAGGTTGGAAGGCAGCGGCCCGACATGATCGTGAATCTGCCGGCCGGACGCCGCATCGCGGTGGATGCCAAGGTGCCCCTGCAGGCGTTCCTCGACGCCGCTGAGGCGGCCACGGAGGAGGGGCGCCAGGAGATGCTGGCGCGCCACTCCCAGATCGTGCGCGGCCACATGAACAAGCTCGGCGCCAAGAATTATTGGGAGCAGTTTGATCCCGCGCCGGATCTGGTGGTTCTGTTTCTGCCCGGCGAGTCGTTCTTCAGCGCCGCGCTGGAGCAAGACCGCACGCTGATCGAAGACGGCATGCGAGACCGGGTGATTCTGGCCACGCCCACGACCTTGATCGCGCTGCTGCGCGCGGTCGCTTACGGGTGGCGCCAGGAGATGCTGACTGAGAACGCGCAGCAGATCAGCGAACTCGGCAAGGTGCTCTATGACCGCATCCAGATTTTCGTTGAGCACTTGCAGGGCACCGGCGCGGCACTCGACCGCGCGGTGGAAAGCTACAACAGCGCCGTGGGATCGCTGGAATCGCGCGTGTTGGTGTCGGCGCGCAAGCTGAAGGAACTGGGGGCAGCTACGGGCGAGGAACTCGAACCGGTCGAGACTGTGGAACGGATGGCGCGCCAGTTGGAAACTTCCGGGCGCACCGGAATATAGGCGCACAGTTGTTCGGAGTGAGGTGGCCGGCAGCGCCTTGCCAGACTCAATTCCAAAGGAGCTCTGAAACGACTTCTTATGATTCATCCCGTGGTGAAGTGTGGCAACCCAGTGCTGGAGAAGAAAGCGGAGACCGTGACGGTGTTCGACAAGGAGCTGTCTCGCTTGCTGGACGATATGTTCGAGTCCATGTACGCGGCGAACGGTGTTGGCTTGGCCGCGCCGCAGATTGGCATCTCGCGGCGAATCGCGGTCATTGACATCACGAACGGCAAAGACCCCAAAGCGAAGCTGGTGCTCATCAACCCGGAAATTATCTCGACCGAAGGGCAGCAGCAGGAGGAAGAAGGGTGCCTGAGCGTGCCCGGCTTTCGCGAGAAGGTGAAGCGCCCTGCGCGCGCCACCGTGCGGGCTCTGGATGCCAAAGGGAAAGAGTTCACCAGGATGGGGGAAGGGCTGCTGGCGCGCGCCTTCTGCCATGAGACGGACCACTTGAACGGCCGCTTGTTTCTCTCACACCTCAGCACGCTGAAGCGTGATCTGATCCTGCGCAAGATTCGCAAAATGATCAAGGCCGAGGAGTGGTAACGTAGCCGGTGGTCCGCAGAGAGATGTCCCTCCGGCACCGCGACGAGCGGCCGAGCGAGGCGCGCAAAGGCTGGACGCAGTCCCCATGAACATTGTGTTTGCCGGCTCGCCGCAGTTTGCCGTTCCGACTCTCCAGGCGCTTGCGACGGCGGGCCATGAAATCTGCGGCGTGATTACGCAGCCGGACCGGCCGGCGGGCCGCGAGCAGCAATTGCAGGCGCCTCCGGTCAAGCGGGCGGCGCTGCGTTTGGATCTCAGCGTTCATCAGCCGGAGAGAATCAAAAGCGCGGAGGCGCGCGCGCTGCTGGAATCGCTCCGCCCCGAAGCGGTGGTGGTGGTGGGCTACGGGCAGATCCTGCCGCCGTGGCTGCTGGAGCTGCCGCGCTATGGCTGCATCAATCTGCACGCCTCGCTGCTGCCTGCCTACCGCGGCGCCGCGCCGATCCAGTGGGCCGTAGCCAATGGAGAATCAAAGACTGGAATCACCACGATCCAGATGGACCCCGGCATGGACACGGGCCCCATCCTGCTGCAATGGGAGACCCAGATCGGGCCGGAGGAGACTGCCGTCGCGCTGGCGGAGCGCATGAGCCATCCCGGCGCGGAATTGATGCTCGAAACGCTCGTGGGACTCCAGGCCGGCAAGATTACTCTTCGTCCTCAGGACAATTCTCTTGCTTCCCGCGCCCCGCTGCTCAAGAAAGAAGATGGCCTCATTGACTGGAATCAGACGGCTCGTCAGATCTTCAACCGTGTCCGAGGCTTCCTCCCCTGGCCGGGCACCTACACCGGTTTTCGTGGCAGCAAGCTGCAAGTCTGGTGGGCCAAGCCGCATCACTCGCCGGACAGCGGGGCTGCGCCCGGACAACTGCTAATCGGGAAGGACGAACTGCGGGTAGTCTGCGGCGGTGGCACGGTGCTGGATCTATTGGAAGTGCAGTTGGAAGGCCGCCGACGCATGAGCTCTGCCGAATTTATGCGCGGGGCCCCCCCGCAGTCGGGGGAGCGCCTGGGCCTCGCCTCCTGATCCCACTCCGGAGGCGCAACTACTTCGCCCAGACGGGCAACTGACCTAGCACGATGCCGAAGACTGGGATGGCTACCAGATAAACCGTCAGCGTGACCATGACGATCCCAAGCAGGTCCAGTACGAATCCCACGCGAGCCATCTGCGGCGCCCGGATCCAGCCGCTGCTGAAGACGATGGCGTTCGGCGGAGTCGCTACAGGCAACATGAAGCCGTAGGAAGCGGCGATGGTGGCCGAGATCATCAACAGGTAAGGATGCACCCCGATCTGCAAGGCGGTCGCAGCCAGGATCGGCATCACCATGATGGCCGTTGCAGTGTTGGAGGCCACCTCCGACAGCATCGTGACGCTGAGGCAGGTCAGCAGGATGATGAGCACCGGCGGAATGCCCGCCATCTTGCCGAGCAGCCCTCCCAGCCAAGTTGAGACGCCGGTCTGCTCCAGGCCGCCCGCCAGCGCGAACCCGCCTCCAAACAGAAACAGCACTCCCCAAGGGACGCCGTGGCGGATGGTGTGCCAGTCCATCAGGAACTCGGCGCGCGCTGCGGAGTCTCCCGGTTCCGCCGCGCCCCGGACCCGGATCAGGCAGAGCAGAATCGCCATGGCCATGGCGACCGTGGCATCGTGCAGATAGGCGGGCTTGCCAAAAAGCTGCGACCAGCCTGGCACGGTGAAGGCGCTGAGGTTGATGGGGCTGCGAAAAATCCACAGCAGCGCCATCACCACCCATACCCCCAGGACATACTTTTCCTGCCGCGTGATCCTGCCCATTTTCCGCAGCTCGTCTTCGATCACGTGCTCGCTTCCGGAAAAGCGCAGATGGCTTAGTGGAACGGCGGAGCTGTAGCGGCACAAGTAGAACCACGTGAGCGGCAGGAACACGACGACCAGCGGGACGCCTACCGCCATCCACTGTAAAAAGCCCACCTCGGGCGCCTCGGGAAACAGCCGCCGCGCCGCTCCCGTGAAGACCAGGTTTGTCGGCGTTCCGATCAACGTGCCGATGCCGCCCAGGCTGGCAGCGTATGCGATGGCCAGCATCAGCACAGAGCCGAAGTTGTCCGTGACGCGCCGGTCCGGCTCCTCGCCTGGCTTGCTGGCGACCTGCAGCACTACGGCCGTGCCGATCGGAAACATCATCATGGCGCAAGCCGTGTTGGACATCCACATGGAGAGGAACGCGGTGGAGATCATGAACCCCAGCACCAGACGCGTCGGCTGCACTCCCACGCGGCGGATGGTATGCAGCGCGATCCGCCGGTGCAGGTTCCACTTCTGAATGGCTAGCGCCACAATGAAGCCGCCCAGGAACAAGAAAATGATTTGGTCGGTGTAGTAGGGAGCCACCTTCTCGCTCGGCAGAATGCCCAGCACGGGAAACAGAACGACGGGGAGGAGCGAAGTGATGGCGATCTCGACAGCCTCCGTCATCCACCAGATGGCCATGAGCAGCGCCACGGCGGCCGCGCGTTTGCCCTCCGCGCTCAGCCCCGTGGGCGCAGGCGCCAGCAATAGACCCAGAAAAACGGCGAGTCCGACAATCAGCCCGATCTTTTCGCGAAGCGAACGCGATCCGTTAGCCTCTGGCACGGTGGCAATCCTCGATTGTGCGCGCAAGCTGCCGCAGCGAAGGAAGGCTGATGCTAAAGGAAAACCGTTGCATGTTCAAGAAGGAAAGCGTCGCACGGCGGGCGTCTACGGAGCCACCGCGATGGTTACCGTGTTGCTCTGCTGGCTGCCAATGCTGAGCACGACGAAATGTCGGGACTACAGCAACTGGCGGAGGACGTAGGGCAGGATGCCGCCGTGCTGGTAATACAGCAGCTCTTCGGGGGTATCAATGCGGGCCTGGCAGGTGAAGGATCGCATCTCGCCTTTCTCGTTGCTTGCCCGCACCACGATGCGTTTGTCGGAGGCGAGCGCCTGGGCGATGCCTTCGATCTCGAATG
>JBGPJR010000132.1:0-5806 GCA_041485545.1 Terriglobia bacterium | reverse complement strand
GGGATCGCCTTTGAGATGCCATTGGCCGCTGTCCTGACTGCGAGCCAGGTGCGCATCCGAAGCCAGAGCAGCGGCGCGGAGCAAATCGAGCAGCAACTCGGACGGCTCGACTATCGAGCCGTCGTGCAGGAACTGTCCCGTCGGGTCATACCCGGCGCCGGAGACCTCCAGCATCTGTCCACCCGCGAAAATCTCCCGGACCGTCATTTCGTCCTTGGTCAGCGTACCCGTCTTATCGGAACAGATGACGGAGACGCTGCCCAGCGTCTCCACGGCAGGCAGATGCCGTACCAGCGCATGCCGCTTGACCATTCTTTGGACACCGATGGCGAGCGATATCGTGACGACCGCGGGCAACGCCTCGGGAACAACGGCCACCGCGAGCGCAATGCCAAACAGAAACATCTCCAGGAACGGCTGGCCGCGCGCCAATCCGAGGGCGACAATCACCACGACCACAGCGACGGCGGCACGAGCCAGCGCATACCCCGTCTTATCCAGGCTTTGCTGCAGGGGGGATTTCGCGGTTTCCACGGTCTGCAACATCTGCGCGATCCTGCCGAACTCGGTATTCATGCCAGTCGCGACAACCAGCGCGCGCCCGCGCCCATAGGTCGCGGCGGTTCCAGCAAAAATCATGTTTTGACGCTCCCCCACTGGCAGGTCCCTGCCAGACAGCGGAGCGCTGTGTTTCTCCACGGGGACAGATTCTCCGGTGAGCGAGGCCTCTTCCACTTTCAGGTTGACGGCCTCGATGAGGCGAGCGTCGGCGGGGACCTTGTCGCCGGCGCGCAGCAGGAGAATGTCCCCCGGCACCAAGGCGCGCGCTGGAAGATCGATCTCCTCAGCATCTCGGATGACCGTGGCCGTGGGCGCGGCCATCTGCCGCAGCACCTCGATGGCTCGCTCGGCGCGGTATTCCTGCACAAAGCCCAGCAGCACGGCAAAAAGCACAATCACGACAATGGCAATGGCTTCGACCGCGTGCCCAAGAAAACCCGAGAGAGTTGCGGCGATGAGCAAAATGAGGATGAGGACGTTTTTGAATTGCGCGAGCAGAAGCCTCCACGGCGAGACCGAGTGGGCGGCTTGCAACTCGTTCGGTCCGTATTCCGCCAGCCGCCGTGCCGCCTCGGCGCCACTCAAGCCCTGCGGACCGGAACCAAATTGCGAGAAGGCCGCTTCAATCGGCAAGGTGTGCCAAAGGACGGGGAGCTGGTTGGTTGGTTTCATTATTTCTCTTGATGGGAGTTTGGCTACCTTCGAGATTTCTTCCCAGGTTCCAGACCGCCGATACCTTGTTTTTCGTGGTGCAGGGGACGGAATCACGCTTTATTGTATTGCCCTGCGGCGGTGCACAATAGTATCATCCTCAAGGCAAACGGCACGAGGAAGCTAGCAAAAAGACACCTGAAACAAGCGGTCATCGGACACAGGGAAATTTCTGTGCGGAGAGCAAGGAGAAGGGGAAGTGGTCAACAGTATTCTGCAACGATCTATATGCATCTTAGTCTCCATAATTTGTGTCCCGTGGTTCGTTCACGCGCAAGACAACGGGCGGCAGAGCACGCACGGTAGCAAGACCGTCCGCGCCATCGGAACGGAAAACCCGCTGGTCGTGGACGGGAACTTGGACGAGCCGGCTTGGCGGGAAGCCACAGCCGCTTCCGGCTTCCTACAACGTGACCCGGCCGAGGGCAGTCCTGCCACCGAGAAAACCGAGTTCAAGGTAGTTTATACACCCACCGTCCTGTATATCGGCATTACGAGTTTCGATTCCGACCCCACAGCCATCATCGCTTCGGAGCGGCAGCGCGACGGGAGCCTGGGAAACGACGACAACGTCAGCATTGTGCTGGATACGTTCCACGATCACCGCAACTCCTTCCGCTTCCAAACTAATCCTCTGGGCACCCAGGCGGACGCCCTCATCACGGATGAAGGCAACAATACCACCTCGGATTGGGATGAAAAATGGGATGTGGCCTCGCGGATTACCGCGACCGGGTGGACCACCGAGTTCGCCATCCCGTTCAAGAGCCTGCGCGTTCCCGAGAGTGAGAACGGCATGGTCTGGGGAGTGGACATCAGCCGCTTCATTCGCCGCAAGAATGAGTCCACGTATTGGACCAATTACCGCCGCGGATTCGACCTCTCCAGCATGTCGCAGTCGGGACACATGACCGGACTGGAAGGAATCCAGACCGGTCTGATTGTGCGTGCCAAACCTTACGTGGTAACCGGCTTCTCTCACACGTCCGACCAGATAAAGAGCCAAGCCTGCCGCGACACAAAAGCCACGGGCCCGACGGGCACCGGCAGTGCTCTCTGCGACGCTTCCAATGCCGGGATGGAGGTGCTGAAGTATCGCATTACGCCCAGCTTGACCGCGGATGTTACCTGGCGCACCGATTTTGCGCAGACGGAAGTGGACAATCAGGAGGTCAATCTGGACCGCTTCCCGCTCTTCTTCCCGGAAAAGCGGGAGTTCTTTCAGGAAGGCGCCGGGACGTTTGAATTCGGGATCGCGCAAGGCGAAGCCGGTGCTACCACCAAGCTGTTCCACAGCCGGCAAATCGGCTTGTCCCCCAAGCGTCAGCCGATTCCCATCGTCGGGGGTGCCCGGGTGACCGGTCATTTGATGGGCTTGACCCTCGGAATACTCAATGTACAGACCGAGCAGTTTGGCGATGAACATATCCCGGCGAGCAACTACAGCGTTTTCCGCGCTAAGAAGGACGTGTTGTCACGTTCCACGTTGGGAACCTTCTTTATAAACCGCGAGACCGGCGGCGGCAGCGTCCTGGGAAGCAATGGCTTGCTCACCGACGATCACAACCGAGTGTTCGGCGGCGACGCCAACTTTGTTTTTTTCAAATACTTCACCGTGGGGGGAGTGCTTGCTAATTCCAGCGATCCCAAGACCCGCGGGGACGACTGGATGACCACCGGAGTCATTAAGTGGGATAGCGATCTGTTACACCTGGAAACTACGTGGCTGGTCGTCGACCCCAACTTCCGCGATGACCTCGGATTTGTCCCCCGCAAGGACCGCCGCGACATCGACCCGACGATCGAGTTCCGTCCGCGGCCTCGCAACAGCAAATGGATTCGGCAATATGTTTTCCGGTGGCGCACGGAATACACCATGAACTCCAAGAACGTCTTGCAGACGCGGACCAATCACACCATTTTCGAGATTCATTTCCAAAACGGAGATACTTTGGGCTGGGCTCCTCACACGCGCTTTGACACCTTCAGCAAGCCTTTCACGAATCGCCAGGGTGTTTGGGAGATTCCGGCAGGAAGCTACAGCTGGTGGAGCGACAGCTATCGCTACGGGCTCAACCCCTCCCGCCGCATTTCCGGCCAGATTCTCAACTGGACCCGTCACATCGGTTACTATGGGGGCGGCGCCTTGAGCGAAATTGCGTTCAGCCCGCGCGTCCGCTTCACCAACAGGATGTCGGCGACGATGAGCTACAGCATCACAAAGGCCTCCTTCCCCACGCGGATGTGCGTCGACAAGACCAAGACCAGCTGCGGCTTCACCGATCACGTCGTCAATAGCCGCCTGAATTACAATTTCAACAACCAGTGGCTGACCAGCTCGACGCTGCAGTACAACAACGCAGACCACTTCTGGGGCATGAACTTCCGCCTGAACTATATTTACCGCCCGGGGGACAATTTCTTCCTGATCTACAACGAGGGCCGGCACTGGGATGATGATCTGGGCGTTTCCACAGGCCCCAACGACCGCACGCTGCAGCTCAAATTCACCCGCTCGTTCGATTATTAGGAGAGCTTCCGTCCGCGGCTGGCACGAGAAGCGAGGTGCCTTGGCTCGACTCGCTAGGCAGGCTGCACCTTCGGTGTTCCGCCCGCGCAGGAGTTAAGGGCGCTGCCGCAGCGCTCGCAACAACTTGACCGCGGGAAGCGTATTCAAGACGTCCCCCTTTTCCAGCCAGCCGCGCCTCGCCGTCAGCACTCCATACCGGATGTTGGCCAGATGCTTGGTGTGATGGGAGTCGGTCGAAATGACCACCTTCACACCGTGCTGCTTGCAGAGTCGCGCGTGAGAATCGCGCAAGTCCAGGCGGTCCGGGAAGGAGTTGATCTCCAGGGCGATGCCGCGGCGCTTGGCTTCCGCTACGATTCGCTCCAGGTCAAACGGATACGGCTCGCGCCGCAACAGCAATCGCCCCGTAGGATGCCCCAGGATGTGCAGGTGGGGATTCTCGAAGGCTCGTAGCAGCCGCTCCGTCATTTGTGCCGCGGGCAGGTTCATGTGGGAGTGAATGCTAGCCACCACCACGTCAAGTTGCGCAAGCGCTTCATTATCCAGGTCCAGAGTCCCGTCCTGCAGAATGTCCACCTCCGAGCCTGCCAGCACGCGGAACGGTTCCAGCTCCTTGTTAAGCTTCTGGATTTCCCGCATCTGGGCGAGCACGCGCTTCTCGTTCATGCCGTTGGCCATCGCCAGCGCCTTGGAATGATCCGTGATGGCAATGTATTCCAGTCCCCGCTCCTTGGCTCCTTGCGCCATCTCCCGCAAGGAGCAGTGGCCGTCGGTCTCCGTGGTATGCATATGCAAATCACCGCGCAGATCCTCCAGGCGGACTAGCCGGGGCAGCTTCTTCTGTTCGGCGGCTTCGATCTCCCCGGTGTTCTCGCGCAGTTCCGGTTCAATGTAATCAAGCCCCAGCGCGTGGTACACCTCCTGCTCGGTTCGTGCGGCCACTCGGTGATCGTCGGCGATGCGGAACAGCCCATATTCGCTCAGCTTGTAACCCATTCGCTTAGCCCGGTCGCGCAGGGCCACGTTGTGAGCCTTGGAGCCGGTAAAATACTGCAGCGCGGCTCCGTAGCTCTCCTCCTCCAGCATTCGCACATCCACTTGGATTCCCGATTTCAGCTTCACGCTGATCTTGTTCTCGCCCTGCGCGAGCACTGCGGCGATTTCCGGAAACAGCAGAAAATGTTCGGTGATCCGCGCCGGCGAGCCACCCGTTACCAATAAATCCACATCGCCAATGGTTTCACAGCCTCGCCGCAGGCTTCCCGCCGGGGTCACCTTCTTCACGCCTGCACAGTCCAGCAAATGGCTCCGCACCTTGCCCGCGCATTCGTCGGCCACGCTGATATGAAAGCGGCCCGCCGTGCGCTGGTGAGCCTCGATAGACTTCAGGATCTTCTGCTCCAGCTTTTCACCCATGCGCGGGAGATCGCGCAACTTGCCTTGACGCGCCAGTTCCGCCACCTCTTCGAGTGACCGGACACGGAAATGGCTGAGCAATGTCGCGATTCCCTTGGGTCCCAGGCCCTGAATGGCCAACAACTCCAGCGCGACGGGGGGGTAACGCTTTGCCAGTTGCTCACGGGGCGTGAGCCGACCCGTGCGTACGATCTCCTCGATGTGAGCCGCCATGGACTTGCCGATGGAAGGGATGTCGGTCAGCTTGCGCTGAGGGTCTGCCAGCAGGGCTTCCACGCTCTCGCTCAGATTGTCAATGGCCTGCGCGGCGTTGCGGTAGCTGCGGATGCGGAAGGAATCCTGCGCGTCGATCTCCATGAGGTCGGCGGTCTCGGCCAGAAACTTCGCCACTTCGTGGTTCTGCATACGGGGTTCTGGGCGCTCCGGAGAGCGAGATGCTAGAATAAACCAGCGGACAATCGCGAGCTACGGAGAAATGGGGCTTTCTTTTCAGTGATTGGCATCGTCTCGATCGCGGCGGCGGTGCTGGCGATTTGCTGGGTGGCTGTCTGGTACGCGGTAGCGGCGCCCGAATCGCAGTGGCTCGGG
>JBGPJR010000131.1:0-5811 GCA_041485545.1 Terriglobia bacterium | reverse complement strand
GTCACGTTGGTTGCGGTGATGAAGCGGATGTCCAGACGGATGGTGTGGTTGCCTCCGATGCGCTGGCATTCGCGCTCCTGCAGCACGCGCAGGAGCTTCCCTTGCAGGTCATAGGGCATGGTTCCAATTTCATCCAGAAACAGGGTGCCGCGGTTAGCCTGTTCCAGCCTGCCGGTGCGGAGTTGCTGGGCGTCCGTAAAGGCGCCCTTCTCATGCCCGAAAAACTCGGCTTCCATCAACGTGGCCGGGATGGCGCCGCAGTTGACCGTCACGAGAGGAAAATCTTTGCGCGGGCTGTTCTGATGGATGGCGCGAGCCGCCAATTCCTTGCCGGTTCCGGTTTCACCGATCAGCAGCACGGTGCTGCGTTTCGGCGCCACGCTCGCGATCAACTGCTTGACGCGGGCGAGCGCGGCGCTTTCTCCGATCATGTGCCCCAGCCTGTCTTCGCGAGAATCCTCTTCGTGCACCCGGCTCTCCCAGCGCAGCCGTCGTTCCTCGATTGCCTTGCGGAGCCGCAGCACCAATTCCTCTTTCAAGAAGGGCTTCTGGATGTAGTCGCTCGCTCCCAGCTTCATCAGCCTTACCGCTCCGGCGACATCGCCGTAGCCGGTGATGACGATCGCGATCAGGTCGGGGTAGAGCTGCTTGGCCTGGCAGATCACCTCTTCTCCCGAGGCTCCCGGCAGGCGCAGGTCCGTCAGCAAGATGTCGTAGACGGTCTCGCGCAACTGCGCCAGCGCCGCCGTGCCTTCCGCAGCGGTGTGGACTTCAAACGACAGGTCCCGGAGAACTCTTTCCAACAAGCTGCGCAGTTCTGGTTCGTCCTCCACCAGCAAAATCCGCAAATTGTCCAAGTCTTGCTGTCGGTTCATGGAAACAGGGCCCCGCTGCACCAGTGTAGGGAGCCGCAAGAGGGGTTGTAAACATCCCGCGGCGGGATGTGCTTTTTGTAGAACGGGTTAGGGAAGAGCAGGCAGTAGGGACGCGGAGTGCTCCATCGGGAAGCTGACACGCTCCTGGAAGCACCTCCACTGCTCGTCGGGAACTTGCAGGAACACGTCCACCACGTCCTGGTCGAACTGCGTGCCCGCGCAGCGAAGAATTTCGGCGTGGGCAGCGGCGAGCGAGCGAGCGGGCGAATAGGAGCGCCCACTCAAGATGACATCTAGCGCGTCGGCCACCATCGTGATGCGCGCACCCAGCGGAATTTCCTGGCCGCACAGCCGCAGCGGGTATCCTGCGCCATCCATTCGCTCGTGATGGCAAAGGGCCAGCACGGCTGCCTCCCGCAGGTGCGGGAAGCGCCATAGGAACTGGTATCCGCGGCTGGGATGTTGCTGCACGATTCGCATCTCCTGCTCCGAAAGGCGGCCGGGCTTCAACAGGAGCGAATCCGGAATCAGGATCTTGCCTACATCGTGCAGCAAGGCGCCATAGCCGAGCTGCGCCAGAGCTGCGCCGCGATAGCCGCAGCATTCCCCGAGCACCATGGCAAAGGCCTGCACGCGCAAGGAGTGAAGATGAGTTCCGCGTTCGCGGCTTTCCAGGGCCAGGAGCAATTCCAGCGCCTCGTTCTCGGCCGGCTCCACGGGAATGCCGTCGCGGCGGGGGAGTCCGGGCGGCTCCATCCGCGTTCGCAAAGGGCTCTCTTCGTCTGCCGGACCGGCACCGGCTTCGAACTGGAAGCTCGCGGGACGAATGGTGTGTTCGATCGAGGTCGCCATACAGGTTCGGAGACGGGAATCCGGAAACCAGAAGGCCTCTGGAAGCATCTGCCCTGCCATACCGCACGATTTCCCGAAGAGGGTCGCAACCTACTGATGGGGAAGGAGCCTGCCGGAACCAACGCCCTGGGCTAGCCCCATTTTATTGCGACGAACGTCAAGCGGGTGGCAGTTGACTGTCAGATTCTTGCTCGTGTTTGGTCCGCCGGAAGCGGGGAGCGAGTGAGCCAAGAGAAAGGCTAGTCTCGGCGGTGGCGCAGGTGCTGATCGATATGCATCGCTTCGGAAAGGATGGCCTCGACCTTTTCGCGAACCGGGGAGGGGCAGTCCCCATCCATCAGAAGCTCGCAATTGACCAAGATGGAGGTTAGCGGACCGCTGATGTCATGGCAAAGATCCCGGAGGGAGTGTTCAGGCTGCTCGCGGTCAGGGACTCCAGGGGGTGAGGCCTCGGCAAATAGCAAGTCTTGCTGCTGCTGGCTCGTATCCTGCACCAACCCGACGATCTTTCGTCCCCGGCCAGGCTCCTCGACCGCGGCGGCAAACACCAGCAGCCACAGCATGCTTTCTTGCCAGTAGACGGGGAACTCGATAACCGTATAGCCGTCCCCTGGAGACACTCGCGCAAGCTTCTCTACCTCAGAATGATATTCCTCTGGAACCAGGCTGCGCCAGCCGCCCCGGTTGATTCCCAGCCAAAGGTTGGGGCTGAGCCCCGGGTAATCCTCCCATTGGCGGTTCAACAGCTCCAGGCCGCGCGAAGAGAACTGAAAAAGAAGGGTCGGGAATCCGGATTGGGTCCGCGTGGATGACATAGCCTCAGTGGTCCCTGTTAGAAGTGCTCTCTGACCAAAGAGCAGTCTTGGCCGGATGGCTTCGAACGGTCAAGGGGCTCCCGGCGTAGCCAAGGTGCCCGAAAAGATTCCACAGAGCCACGTCCTATCCCAGAGCGGCCCGTATCTTTTCCGACAAGTCTTTAGTGCTAAAAGGTTTACTGAGGAACAGAAAGTTCGGGTCGAGTTCAAACTTGTTATTGATGAACTCTTCGTTGTAGCCGCTCGAAAAGACGAACCGAACGGAGGGTTTGCGGAGCCGAATGGCATCGTAGACGGCGCGGCCGCCAAGCTTGGGCAGCACCGCATCCAGCAGGACCACATCAATCTGGTCGGCATAGCGCTCGAAAACACGGATGGCTTCCTCGCCGTCGGCCGCCGTAAAGACGCGGTACCCTAATTTCGGCAGCAGTTCCAGAACCAGCTTGCGGATACTAGCCTCGTCCTCCACCACCAGAATCGTTGCCGAACCGCGATGGCTGACCACCGGGCGTGCCGCTTCCGGCTGCGGAGCCGGCTGTTCCGGCTGGCCTTCTGACGCGGGAAAGTAAATGCAAAATTCCGAGCCGCTTCCCAGTTTGCTCGAGACCTGAATGAAGCCTTCATGCTGCTTGACGATTCCGTAGACCATGGAAAGGCCCAACCCGGTTCCTCTGCCGAGTCCCTTCCGTGTAAAGAAGGGCTCGAACAAGCGGGAAAGCGTTTCCTCGTCCATCCCGACGCCGGTGTCGCGTACCGAGAGCAGCACGTAGGAGCCGGGCCGCGAGCCCTTGTGCGTGCGGCACCACGCCTCGGTCAGCGTCTCCGCGCGCACCTCGATCCGCAGTTCGCCGCCATGCGGCATGGCGTCACGCGCGTTCAGGCACAGGTTTAAGAGCACCTGCTCGATCTGCGGCTGGTCGGCACGAATGGGCGGCAGCGGTCGGCGGCAGGCAATCTCCAGGCGGATGTCCTCTCCGATCACGCGCGAGACCATCTTCACCATGTTCTCCACAACGGCGTCGAGCTGGACGTTGCGCATCTGCAGAATCTGGCGGCGGCTGAAGGCCAGTAGATGATGCGTCAGCTCGGCGGCGTGGCGCGCGGCCTGGTGAATCTCGCGGAGGCTCTCCGCATTGGGCGGCGTGTGCCCCTGGATCATGGCATCGGCGAGGCTCAGGATCGTCGTCAGGACATTGTTGAAGTCGTGGGCAATCCCGCCGGCGAGCTTGCCGATGGCTTCCATTTTTTGCGACTGGCGCAGCTCGGCTTCCAGGCGCTGGCGCTCGGAGAGATTCTTGAGGACCAGCAGCAGGAGCGGCTCACTCTCGTTGGACTCCAGGCGCACCGTGCGCATCTCGACCGGGACGGCGTCGCCGGAGCGGGCCTGCCAGTTGCATGTCACTACTTGTGGATCAGCATGTTGTAAAGACTGACGGACACTTCGCCGGACGGCCTCGCGGTCCTGCGGGTGCACCAGGTCGGCGAGCGTCAGCTCCAGCAACTGGCCGGGGCGGTAGCCGCTCAGCTCTTCGAGCGCCGGGTTCCACAACAGGGGCCGGCCGTCGGCGGAGACCAGCAGGAAGGGCTGCGTCAGCTCCTTCAGGATCTGCGTCAGGAACTCAGCCGTGATGACGCGGCGGCCGGCGGCTGCGGCGGCGCTTCGCGCCACACTGGTTGTGCTAGGCAACATGCATCACCTGTGGCATCACCTGCGAGCCTGTCTCGCTCATGGGGGAACTGCTTTCTAAGCAGAACAGAGGAGAGTCGCGGAATCAACCGTTTCCCGCCCGTCTGCGGCACAACGTACCAAGAGGGGCAATCAGGCGCACTACGCCCGTGGCCGGGGGATGGTGGAAGGAGAAGCTACTGGCTGGGGAGGGGCTGGCGGAGCAGGCTGACGTCGCATTTCGCGAGATGAGCGAATAGACTCGCATGGTCTGATCGTTTCTTTACATTTCACAAATTAGGGGTCCCAGTGCCTGTTGATATGTGCCTGGGCCTCCCTTGCACCCAAGAATCTCCCGACGCGGATTTTCTTGCACTTGGTGTGCCGGAACACATTCTGAACAAAATCAGTTAAGACTGCCTCCGTTTCAGCGGTGACTCGAAAAGGATCACCGGTAAGCTTCGCCAACACGTTATGGTCTTCAAGACCATCCTCAATCTGTTCCATTAGGCCGATTGGCTCACATTCGACCGTCTGCCCCGTCTTGAGTGGCCGCTGTGTGATGATAAAGCAATCGAGATTCAGGCCGTCGTCTGCGGTTGTGCCTACAATAAATCCGTACGGGTATGGGTAAACACGCGAGACGCGCTTCGAACATTTGTATTCGAGCGTCTTCTCATCGTGATAGTTTTTCTGGTTCGAACCGGCTTCATTCTGTACGAAGACCTTGATCAGCACGTTCTTAAACATCTCCGGGTTCTTGCTGCGAAATGATTGCCTATCGGCACAACACACACATGAGCTGTTCCGAACGCTCATTTGCTAACTCTCCCGCGTATCCAGTGCAAATCCTGTTCACCACAAACCCGCGCTTCGTGAACAGCTCCGTGATTTGCTCTCGAAACCAGTACCGTCGTCGCGTTGCAAATTCGCGTTTTCGCACACTCCCGTCTGTGCGCATTACCTCAAAAATGTGTGTTCTCGTTTCAATCTGCTGCTCCTGATCGAAGGTATAAGTATTCCACCCTCGAACTCTGTGACCCGTTGTGGGATCAACTCGGTCGACCTTGAGGATCGGTTCAGTTGGACAAGTCTCCAACAACCTCTGAGGAACAAACACATCAATTAGCAACCATCCTAGTCTTGTTAGGTGTGCGGCGATCCGGTCTAACACACTCGCTTGGACCTCAGGAGAAAGGAGGTAATTGAAAGTATAAAATGGCACGATGACAAGATCGAACTGCTTCCCTAAGTCGAGTTGGCAAGCATCTGCCTCAACGATCTCAACGTGACGCTGCACGACATCTAGCTCTCGCTGTAATCGCGACCTCAATATCGCCAGCATCGCAGCTGAGACATCCACCGCTACAAGTGACACACCCTCACGGGCCAGCGGAACAGTGAGACGTCCAGAGCCAGCCCCAATCTCAAGGACTGGCGTGTGCGCTGATTTTGCGAACTCAAGGTAGAACGGCAGATCGTCGAGTCGCTCGCCGACATAGATGTCATAAAACTCAGAAAGTGCCTCGTAAGCGTCTGGTGGCTCTGTTCTGGACATTTGAGCTAGATGGTCTAGCTAATTGTAGTTCGCAAAGGCAGGCCG
>JBGPJR010000130.1:0-5832 GCA_041485545.1 Terriglobia bacterium | reverse complement strand
GTCATCACATCGTCGACTCCCGTCACGGCGCTGTTTAGCTTGCGGTAGAATTCCTCGTCGGTGGCGAGCTTGCCGAGCGTACCCCGTCCCTGATTGATGTTGTCCAGCATGGTGGAGCCGCGGGCCACCATCTGCTGCGCGTTGTTGTACAGCGTGGGGTCATTGACGAGTTTCGCGATGGTGCCTTCACCGGCCTCCATTTTGTCCACGAAGCCGTTCAGTTTGGTGACCGTGCTGCTCACTTGCGTATAAAACTCGTCCGACTTCAGGAGGTGTCCCAAGCTCCCTTTGCCTTCATTCAGATCGGAGATGAGGCCTTCGGCGCTGCTCACGGTGGCGTCCACGCGCCGGAACAGCGAGTCGTCCTTGATGAGCCGCCCGATGGTTCCCTGGCCGGATTCGATGGTTCCCACAATCGAATTCAACCGCGTGGTCAGCACGTTCAGGTTGCCCAGTAGATCGCTGCTCGCGCCGACCAGCTCGCTGAACTCGGCGGTCTGATGGAACGGCACCACGCCCCCGTCCGGGATTTGGGTGCCGGTCGGCGTGCCTTTGCTGATGTTGACGTAGCGCTCGCCAAGCAGGCCTTCCGCGGCCAGAAAAACTTGCGAATCGGTGCGAACATCGGCGGCGTATGCCTTGTTGACCTGCATCACAATTTCGACGGCCTCATTGGGATCGGCGCGTCCGGAAAGAGCCACCCCCCGGACGTTGCCTACGTCCACCCCGGCCAGACGCACCACGGCTCCGGTCTTCAAACCGCCCGCATCCGGCGAATAGGTGTGGAGCAACTCCATCTTGGAAAACAAGCCCGTTTGCCCGGTGATCAGAAAAATGGTCGCAGCCAGCAGCGTCAAGCTGACCAGCGTAACGACTCCCACCTTCAGTTGAGACCAGCGAACGTCCTTGCGTTGTGGCATAGCGCCTCCCTTTCATCCGGCCGCGGACCGGAGAACCTGCGGCCGCAGCCGCGCCGCGGCTGGAGCCAGTGACCCGATGATCCGGCAGCCTTCAAGCCAAAAATTTCTGTAGGTACGGGTCCGGCTGCGCGATCAATTCCTGCAAGGCGCCGTGGAAGGCGATTTCGCCTTCCCGAAGCACCAGAAACCGTGTTCGGGTATCGTGTCCCTGCGCCCCGTCGAACGCCGGCATCAGCTTCCCGCCGGCGCCATCGTAATAGAAGCCGGCCATTTCGAAGGCGTCCTGCAAGCGGTGGGTGACCAGGAGCGAGCTGACTCCGCTGAGGTCGCGTTGCTTGATCACAAGCGCCACAATATGCTGCGCCGTGATGGGGTCCAGCCCCGCCGTCGGCGAGTCGTACAGCATGATCCGTGGATTACTCACCAGGGCGCGCGCGATCGCCACGCGGCGGCGCATCCCCCCGGACAGCTCCGAAGGGTAAAGCTCCAGCGTATGCTCCAGTTCCACAAATCGCAACGCTTCGCGCACGCGCCGGTCGGCCTCTTCCGGCGCAACCTCCGGCATGCGCCCAAAGGCGTACCCGACGTTCTCCCCGACCGTGAGCGAATCGAACAGCGCCCCTTCCTGAAAAACCATGCCGATCTGCTGCCGGATGGGAAGCAGGTCCTCCTCGCTCCGGCCTGTGATCTCTTCACCCAGGACAAAGATCCGCCCGCCATCGGGCTGCAGGAGGCCCATCGTGAGTTTCAGCAGCACCGATTTGCCCGAGCCAGAGGCTCCCAGAATGACCTTGGTCTCCCCATGCTCCAGCCGGAAAGAAATTCCCTCCAGCACCGTCTTACCATCAAATCCCAGCGAAACACCGTTAAACTCCACGGCCGGGCTGGCTGTCAGTGCCTGTTCCATTATCCCAGCACCGCCAGGATAATCTTGGTGAGGAAGAAGTCGCTGATCAGGATCATCACCGAGGCAGCCACCACCGCCTGCGTGGTGGCGCGCCCCACCCCTTCGGTACCGCCACGGGTTGTTAGGCCATAGTAACAACCCACCAGCGCCACGATGAAAGCAAAGACAAACGGCTTCAGCAGGCCCTGGAAAACATCCTCCATCTCGAGGGCGTGATAGGCGCTGTACCAGTACTGGGACGGATTCAGGCGGATGAAAAAGAACGAAGTCGCAAAGCCGCCCAGCAGGCCCATGAAGTCCGCGATAATGGTGAGCATCGGCAGCATGACCACGGTTGCGACCAGGCGCGGTGTCACCAGCTTTTTGCCCGGGTCGGTGCCCAGCGCGCGCATGGCGTCAATCTGCTCGCTGACCACCATGGAGCCGAGCTCGGAGGCAATGCCGGAGCTGTTCCGCCCGGCCACCATCAAAGAAGTCAGCACCGGTCCCAGCTCCCGCACCAGACTGAGCATGACCAACTGGCCGGTCAGCGACGTCTCTCCGAACGTGGTCAGCGTCTTCGACATCTGCAGCGCCAGCACCGCACCCGTAAAGAATCCGGTCAGGATCACGATGGGCAGCGAGCCGACTCCGATGAAGTCCATCTGGCGCACGATGTCCACCGCATAATGCGGCGTGCGAAAGACGTTCCGGAACGCCCGCGCGCCCAGGGTGGTGAACTCCTGCACCGCCAGCACCCGCTCTTTCGCAATGTCGTTCAGCAAACCCAAGTCCGGTTGACCTCCGCCGTGCGCCTGTTATCCGTGCCGCCTGCCTCCCCGCCGCAGACGGAAACTGCCTCTCCAACAACCGCTTTCTGACCCGGCAAGTGGCCGCGCAGAATGGAGGTGCTCACAAGGCCCACTCTCAAATGTATTGGAAACGTTCGTCTTCGGGAAGAGAGTCGGGACCTAAGGACTGTAACTGAAGATTGTCCACGCGCCAGGTACCGTTCTCACGGATCAGTTCGTAACGGATGGAGTAGCTATGTCCCAGCTCGTCCTGGAGGCTGCCCCATAGAATGGCGCCCCCGCCGCGCACGGACCGCCCCCAGATGCTCAAGCCATGGTTCCTGGCCAGATGGTCCTGCCGGCCCAGCCAGCGGCGGAACGACGGGAGGCTCATTCCGGCGCGGTACTGGGAGGAGAACAAGCCGTAGGCCCTTTCCAATTTGCCCTGGCGGATGGCCTCCGCCTGTGTCTCGACCACGTCCACGGCAGCCTGCGCCTGAACCCACCCGATCGCTAAAATGACCGCCACGCACGCCGAGGCGACAAACATCCCGGCGCCGAGAACCCCGACGGCATGCTGCACCCGCTGCAGGGATCGCCGCGCCTTGCGACGGCGCGTCACTGCGCCTGCGTCGCCCGAAAGAGACGCATTCGCCGCGCGGTGAAACGGTGAGCCGTATCGCTCCGGCACGGACCCTGGTTGCTCGACCGTTTGGCTCAATGCCACGCTCGCTTCCTGCTATTTATCCTGCCAGACCGGCTTGCGTTTTTCCACCGCCGCCCGCAAGCCCTCCTGGGCATCCGCCAGATCCATCAGCTGGTTCAGATAAATGTCAGCAGACTTGCGCAGCGCGTCTCCCAGAGGCAACCCGATGGTGTCGTACAGCACCTTCTTCGCCATCTCCAGAACCGGCGCGCTTTGTTGAGTGATTTTGAGTAGAACCTGCTCGATCTCCTCCTCCAACTTGTCCTCGGGAACGAGGCGGTTTACCAGCCCCAGCCGCGCCGCGTCGGTCGCGCTGAGCGGCTCGCCAGTCAGGATCATCTCCAGCGCCCGCTTATGGCCGATGGCGTACGGAAGAATCACGGCGGCTAGCGGTGGATACACTCCGATCCGGATTTCCGGCTGCGCGAAGCGGGCCTTGGGGGTCGCGACAATCATGTCGCCCAGCGCCGCCAGCTCGCAACCTCCTCCGATAGCCGGGCCGTTCACCACGGTGACGACTGGCTTGGAAATCTCCATAATGGCGTTGAAGACACTCTGAAAGGCTTCCAGGGTTTGGAAGGCGTGTTCGGGCCGGGAATCTTCCACTGCCACGCCCGCCGAGAATGCGGTGCAATCCTTCGACGCCTGGATCACCAAGGCCCGCACCTCACGGTGTTCGTGAAGTCCGCCGATGGCCCGCGCGATTTCCTCCATCATGTCCTTGGTGAGAACGTTATAGGGCGGCCGGCTCATCGTAAGGCGGGCAACATTCTCGGCAAACTCCAGCCGGATGTACTGGAAGGGGCGATTGCGCTTCGCTTCGGCCTGCTCCAGGAGGAATTGCTCTTCCGCATCCCCCAGGTTGTCGACATTGACTTCCGGATCCGCCATGAAAAACCCCGTGGCCTTACTCTGAAAACTCATACTAGCATACCGCCCTCAGCTAGGATAGACGGGAACCTCCCGGTCCGTGCCGCAACGCATACAGAAGCGGGGTCGACGGTTCGGATTACTGTTGGGATCAATGATTCAACGGGTACAGGGCCAGGCCGGAGAGGAGTTTGGGATAGAAATCAGTCGACTTTTGCGGAAGAAGCTGCCCTGCAAAAGCGATCTCGCGGACCTGCTCGATGCGCACCGGGTTCAGGAAAAAGCAGGCCTGCGCCGCGCCTTGCCGAACCGGCGATACGCCCTCTTCCCAGTGCCGCACGTAGGAGAGGTAGCGCTCGTTCTTGACGGACTCCTCATCCACGGCCAGGCAGCGGGCTAATGCGACGCGGTGCAGGATGTTGACGTCCAGGTTGCGCTGCGCCGGCGTGAGGTCCGGCAGCAGTTGGTCCCACGCGAGGTCGCTGCGCGCTTGCAGGCAATAAAACGCCGCATCCTTTTGGAAGAGAGCGCCCAGAGCCGGCGTAGCGGCCGTGCGCATGGCTTCCTGCATTCTTGCCAGCGCCTGCCGGTGGTCGCCCGCATCCCCGAACGGAAAGCGCTCCGGCACGAAGTACTGCGCTGCTTTGGCGAGAAACTCCTCCTGGTTCCAGCCGGGCAGCCCTGCGAGGAGCCGGTGTGTGGGCAAGATGACAATGCCTTCGCCATCCATGTTGAAGTAGGTCATCAACGCGAAGGAACAGTCCGCTTCGCGGCCGGGATGCGTGGCACGGCACTCGCGCTGGAAGTTCAGTGCTGTTTCGTAGCGATGATGTCCGTCCGCGATGATGAGTCTCTGGTCCGCCATGGCCTGCCGGATTCGTTCGACGTTGCCGGCGTCGTCCACCTCCCATAGTTGGTGAAGCACCCCGTACTCGTCTTCCACCTGTGCAGCAGGCGGCCTGCGCGCCGCTTCGTCCAGGACAGCTTCCACACTCCGCTGCGGGTCGCTATAGAGCATCATGATGGATTCCAGATGCGCGCGTGTGGCGCGCAGCAGCTCCAAGCGATCCGCCTTGGGAGCCGAGAGTGTTTGCTCGTGGCGGAACACCACGCCGCTGTCATAGGGCTCCAGCCTGCCGAGCGCGATGAACCCCTTTCGCGTCAGTGGCGGCGCCCCGGAAGACGGTGAGAGGAGGGAGAAGCGCTGGAAGTAAGCGTAGAACGCAGGCGCCGGTCGCTGCTGCAGAATTCCCTGCGCGCGCCATTCGCGCAGCTTCGCCGCAGCGCGCGTGTATACGTTGTCGGCCGGGCCATCGCCCGCTTGCGTTTCGCCTTTGACAAGATGCGCCAGGTTGTACGGACCGCGCCGGAGGTACTCGCGCTGCATCTCCGGCGTGATCTTGTCGTAAGGCTGCGTCACAACCTGCACCAGCCCGCCGACCTTTCCCTGGTTGTAACGAAGCGCCGCGAACGGCAACACGACCGCCATGTCCATTTCCTCACTTTGGGATTGCGGACCGCCGGAGAGATCGGCGGCCGCTCCACCAGGCAAGACGCCGAAGCTTGAAAATCCCGTTAGTCGCTAGCGAGCATACGGAGGGCCTCTCCCAGCGCGGCTTCCTGCTCCGGGAGCACGGTGCGCAAATCCAGCAGGAGCGT
>JBGPJR010000129.1:0-5861 GCA_041485545.1 Terriglobia bacterium | reverse complement strand
GGTGGCGCTCGTAATCGGCGGGCGAGTAGCCGGTTGCATCCAGCTTCAGTCGCAGATGAATCTGGCTGGCTGCTTTCCCTCGCGCCTCCAAGCTGGCGCAAACCTGGTTGAGCAAACTCGCAAGAATAAAAGAGAGCGGTTCCAGAAGCTCCAGCGGGTAATCCAATTCTTGGGATGCTTCAAAATCCGGCGAGGGAATAAAGGGAATCAGAGGACGGTGTTCGGCGCCGCGGGCGATGCGGTGCAGCCGCAGACCCTCCGAGCCCAGCCGTTCTGCGACCCCATTCTCCGGCAAAGCTGCCAGATCTCCTAAGGAACTCAGGCCCCAAAGGCTCCAGGTCTGCTCCATTTCCGGGCTTGCGGAGAGCAATGCGAGCGGCAGACCGCTAAGAACGCGAGCCTCCTCGCCCGGCGGAATCACGGTAATTCCCGCAAAGCCGCGCGCGGCGGATCGGGCCGCCTCGGTGTTTTGCGCGATTGCGATGTTGACCTGCATGCCCGACTCTGCGGCACGGCTGGCAATGGCTTGAGCGAGCTTTTCCGGCGGGCCAAACAGCGGCGCCAGGCCCTCCAGGTCGAGCAGCACGGCGTCCGCGGCAACCACCTCGATACGCGGAGAGAAGCCGAACGCAAACTGGATCAGGGCTTCGCGGCTGGCCGGCGGGGAAGCTGCCGCAGCCGGCATTATAACGATGCAGGCAAACATGACGCATCCTGGCGGGGGATTGCCGAAGCGGTGGCTCGGAAACAAGCTGCTGCGCGCCCCGGCGGTTTGCGCCGGTCCGCATGAAAAACGGCGCTGTCTAACAGCGTGCTGCTCCAGCGTGCCTGCAAGTTCCCGGCTTCCAAAACCAGGGCCGAGCAGGCTCCGGCGTAGGGTTCTTTTCCGATCACCACGAAAACGGTCGGCTTGTTTTCCACCGCTAAGCGGAAGCGGTACCAGGCATTCAGCGGAATGCGGCGGGCTTGCTGGGGATCCATATCTCCCAAATCCAGAACGATCACTCCCCAGCCGCCGTTTTGTAATAGCAGATCCGTTACCGAAAGAGCGGTGTTTTTTTGAGCGGCGCAGCGCACCCAAAGCAGGCGCTGCAACTCCATGCCGGCTGCCGCAGCGGAGGCCGGGTCAAAGGCATCGCTGAGATCCACCAGCGCGCAGACTTCGCCCCGGCCGGTGGCCTCCGCTAGAAGGGAATGGAGCAGCGTCGTGCGTCCGGAGGAAACCGGTCCGGCGATCTCGGTGATGGCGCCGCGAAGCAGCCCGCCGCAGGCGGTATCCACTTCCGGAATGCTTGTGGAGATGGTTGGGGGAGTGAATTTCTCCGGCAGTGAAAACACGGCTCTGCCGAGAACCACTTCCAAGCGCGCTTTGAAGGCTGCTGTACCCGATGTGCCCACGGTAATTACATTCGCTTTTTATTCGCCTTATTATCTTAACTGGCCGGACTTTGGTCTGTCAAGATCAAGAGAACGAAAATTAGGTGATTGTCGCCGCCACAGACTCTGGAGGAATCCGTCTGCTAGGCCAGGCGCTGCAGAGCGCCGCGAATGACGGCTTTGGAGAGGTCTTAAGGCTCAAGCGAACTTGCGAACCGATACGGCTCGGGTATCGCGGCTCCATCTTTTCGAGGGTCGGAAGCGCCAAAGTTGATCTCAGCAGAGTCGTCACGCATGACGGCCTGTCCCCCGCCCACAACGTCGGAGTAGACCCCGAGTGTTTCAATCTGATGGCCCCGCTGGGACAGTGCGGCCCTTACCTCGGGAGGAATGCGCGATTCCATTTGAACGTCGCAACCGGCGAAGGTCAGCTTCGTAAACCGGGGCGCCTCCAATGCCGCCTGGATGTTCATGCCGTGATCTGCAATGTTGGAGACGAACTGAGCGTGTGCCTGTGACTGGTTCCAGCCTCCCTGAATTCCGAAGGCAATCTGAACATGATCTTTACTCATGAAAGCCGGAATGATGGTGTGCAGGGGACGCTTGCGCCCCGCCAGGGCGTTCGGGTGGGATGGATCCAGGCTGAAGCCGCTGCCCCGGTTTTGCAGAACAAATCCGCTCCCTTCAGCTACCAGGCCGGAGCCGAAGAATCCAAAGTTGCTTTGGATGAGAGAGACCATGTTGCCCTGGCGATCGACGACGCTGAGATAAATGGTGTCGTGGCCGGGAGAAACCGGATTGCCCGGCGGCGTCTCACCGTTTGCCCGGGCCATGTGGATGCATTGAAAGCGTTCCTTGGCGTAGTCCTTGGAAAGGAGTTCTGTGACAGGGACCTTGGCGAATCGCGTGTCCGCCACGTAACGCAGCATGTCCGCGTAGGCCAGCTTCTTGGCTTCGATCATCACATGCAGAGCGTCCGCGGAATTATGGCCCATCTCCTTGATCGGAAATTGCTCCATGATGTTGAGCATCAGCAGCGCCGCGATCCCCTGTCCGTTCGGCGGCAATTCGTGCACCGTCCACGAGCGATAGGTGGTGGCAATCGGCGTGACCCATTCGGTAGCAAATTCGGCCAGGTCCGCCGCGGCGAGAGCGCCACCGTACCGCTGGCAGGTTTGAACGATGCGCTGGGCGATCTCACCTTGGTAAAAGGCATCACGACCGCCCGCAGCGATTTGCCCCAGGCTCCAGGCCAGGTCCGGATTCCGGAAGAGTTCCCCGAAACGGGGCGACCGGTTGTTCGGAAGAAAAGTGCGCGCAGCGCCCACGTCGGCGCGGAGCGTGCCCGCACCGAAGGACCATCGGTCGGCGGACCACTCCGTGACCGGGAAGCCCTCCTCAGCATACTGAATCGCTGGCATCAGGACTTCCGCAAGTCTCATTCGGCCAAAGCGGCTCAGGAGCTTTTCCCATCCGTCCACAGTGCCGGGAACGGTGACGGTGTGGATGCCGTCCGACGGCATGGCCGTGATCCCCTTCTTCTTTAGCTCCTCAATACTCATGCCGGCCGGCGCCCAGCCGCTGGCGTTGAGACCGTAAAGTGCGTGGTTGCCTGCTTCGTAGACGATGGCAAACAGATCGCCGCCGATGCCATTGCTGTGGGGGGCAATGACGCCCATCACGGCATTGGCAGCCACCGCCGCGTCCACGGCGTGCCCGCCGGCGGCGAGAATCATCGCGCCAGCCTGGGCCGCTAGGGGGCTCTCCGTTGCTACGACGCCCGAGCGCGACACAACGACGGAACGGGCCTGCCAGCGACCCTGTCCCGCTCCAGGACCCGGTAGATTCGCCAACTCCTGCATGGCATCTCCAGTAGGAACTTAGGATTGAGCCGTGGAGTAGTTCACGCGACCGACGGCGGCCAACTCGCCGGATTCGCTCAGCACCTCTACATCTACGACCGCCACTGTTTTGCCGGCGCGCCGAATGCGCGCCACCACGGTGAGCGTGTTCTTGGCAGGGCGCAGGTAATCCACACGCAGATTGATGGTCGGCAGCGGCTCGCCCAGGATCATGGCTAGAGCGTAATCTCCAACCACATCGATCGCAGCGGCAATCGGGCCGCCGTGCCAGAACCCGGCACCCGCGCGGCGCTCCACCTCCGGCCGCATCTTCAATCGCATCGAAACTTCCTGCTTCTCGGGATCGGCGGTAAGCACTTCGAAGCCCATGAAGGCGTTGAACGGCGCCTGCAGCAGCCGCTCCTGAATCTGTTCCTTGCTCATCGGTCCGCTCATGGCGCAATCACCAGCTTTCCGAAGACTTGACGGTCCTCGATTCGTCTTAACGCTTCCTCCGCTTCTTCCAATGGAAAGGTCTTGTCCACCACGGCCTTCAACCGGCCGCTCTGGACCAGGTCCAGCACCTTCATGAGATCGTCCCGCTCCCAGCTATTGGCGCCCAGAATCTTCAGCTCAAAGGTCCAGATGTACCGGAGATCCTCCTGCGGATCATAGCCCAGTGTGGCCCCACAGGTGAGCAGGCGGCCGCCCACGCGGAGGCACTTGTAGGACTTGACCCACGTATCGCCCCCGGTGTAATTCACCACGACGTTGACGCCGTTGTCCGTTCCTTTCCCGCGCCGCGCCGGCTTGCCGTAGAGCGCGAAGATCTCCTTCACAAAATCCTTCTCCACGTAGTTGATGGTCTGATCGGCGCCCAGCTCTCGCAAACGGGCCAATTTGGCTTCGCTGCTGGCACACGCGATGACGGTAGCTCCGACGAGCTTGGCTAGCTGGACGCAGCAGACCCCCACGCCGCCGCTCGCGCCGAGGATCAGGACCCGCTCCCCCTTGGTGACCCCTCCGATGGTATACATCATGCGCAGCGCCGAGCCGTAGGCGCAGGGCAAAGCGGCCGCCTCGGCATAGCTGACGTGATCCGGAAGCCGGATCAACTGATGCGCGCGAGCCCGGCAAAGCTCCGCAAGGCCGCCATGAATGGTCTCGCCCATCAATCCACCCTCGACGCGATTTCTAGGATCTACCAACACACGATCGCCGACGGACCAACCGTCAACGCCTGGGCCGATCTCCACGATATCCCCGGCGGTGTCCAGTCCCAGGATGGTCGGCATCTCGATTTTGATGCCCGGCATGCCACGGCGGGTAAATACGTCATGATAGTTCAGCGCGGTCGCCCGCACCCTTACCACAACATCGCCCTCGCCAGCTTTCGGGTCTGGGAAGTCGGTTTCCAAGCTGAACTTTCCCGGTTTGCCTTGTTCTCGCAACACCATTGCTTTCATTGCGTACCGTCTCTGTTCATCTGGATTCCATTCGATTCGATGATTCTAACGCCAACTTCGTCAGCTCCTTTGTCAATCCTATTCCACAAACTCCAGCGCCATGTTCATGGCCTCGGCCCGCAGTGGATCCATCCGGAACCGATCTATCATGCACGATTGCCTTCGCGGCGGGCAACCCCGCCGGGCAAAATTCATCTCGTGATCACAGAGCAGTTTTGCTAAGATGGGCCTGGCATTTTCCAGCCTAAGGAGGAGCCACCCATATGAAGAGCGGGAAAGAGATTTTTTTCTGCGGGCTCGCGCTACTTTGCGCTCTCGCCTTATCCGGGCGGGCGCTCATCGCGCAACAGAGCGGGCAGTCCGCGGACGTTATTTTGAACAACGGCAAAATCCTGACCGTGGACAAAAACTTTTCCACGGTAGAGGCGATCGCCATTCGGGGCGACCGGATCGCTGCGGTCGGAACCAACCAGCAGGTTCTTGCGATGCGGGGGCCCGGCACACAGGTCATCGACCTGAAAGGCCGGACCGTGGTGCCCGGCCTGCTCAATACCCATGTGCATCTCAACGATGATGCCGAAACCGATTACGGCGCCATGATCGGCTACGACAAGTTGCTGGCATTTCCGATCAACTGGTCGGCGGTGCACACGGTCAATGACGTGCTCAACCAAATCAAACTCACCATGGAGAAGTACCAAATCAAGCCGGGGCAGTGGATTTACTTTGCTGGCAAAGGTTCGGGCATGAGCCCGGAAGCGGCGCAGATCATGCTCGGCGATCTGACGCGCTGGGATTTGGATAAGGTAACCCCGGATAACCCCCTCGCTATGGGAATGACTTGGCCCAATGACAATGGCCTCCTGGTGAACAGCAAGGCGATTGACATTATGTGGGCCGACCACGGGGATTTCATCCGGAAATACGGGCGGTTTTGGGTGGACAGTACGGGGCGCCCGGACGGTCACCTGGAGTCGCCGGCCAACCGCGTTCCCTGGGCCTACTTGCCGGAGCCCCGCCCGGAAGACCTTGGCCCGATCTACAAGCTTTCCTCGGAAGAACTGAATGCGCGGGGGGTTTCAGGCATTTCCGTGCAGTTTCCGGACTACGCGGTGAAGGCCATCGACTGGCTGGAGAGTAGAGGGGAGTGGAACAACCTGAGATTTGGGTATGGACT
>JBGPJR010000128.1:0-5868 GCA_041485545.1 Terriglobia bacterium | reverse complement strand
TTCGCATTCGTGCTCGCCCACTTGGAGAAAGAACCTAGGGGCGCTCGCAGGCGACGCGATCTGGGGACGCTCCAGCAGTCCCAAAAAAAGCGCCGTGGTAGGCATGAACTGCGAGACCGGAATCTCCGCTTCCTGAAACCATCCGGCAAGGCGCTCAGCCGCCGAGCGTTCCGCCATTGCCACACAGACCTGTAACGGCTCGGGTGTTTCCGCGGCGGCTCCCGGCCACGCGACACGCTGCCGCCCCACGTGCTCCCGCGTCGCGAAATCCGACCACACGCCCCGCTCTTCAAACGGGTGCAGCGTGTCGAGTTGAAGCTCGACGGCGCGGCGCAGCTCGTTCCCAAGACTTGCTGGAAACTGCAACTGCCGCCACAGGACCATGGAGCGCGGCAGCGCCACAACGGTCCACGGATTCTTCAGCCCGTTCCGCCGCAGGAATTGGCGGTAACGCCTTCCACACTCCGCAGGACCCCATTGCTCGAGTCCGGAGATTTCCAACCGGTCCACCAGCCGCCTACGGTTCCCCCAACGGCGAACGCAGAAGGCGCGGAGGCGGTCATCCCGCATCTCGATTCCTACTCCGGTTTGCGGCACCCAGCGGCTCATCCGCGTGCACCTCCCGGCAGAGCGTTGCTCCCTTCATCGCCTGCCGAGGGCGGAGCCGACCACGGCCAGTCATTCCACCAGGCAAGCGTGCGATGGGCCAGCGGAAGAGAGCGATCCATGCGCACGCGGGCCCGCACGGTGCGCACGGGAACGCTAGAATCCCGCAGCCAGGCGGTCGCGGTGAGCGTGTAAACCATATAAGGAGTCAGGGTCAGCCGCGTCAGGCTGGAGACCGTGGCCAAACGCGGCACCGCGGCCTGCATCTGCGCTAGCGAAGCGAATGCCGTCTCGGCGCGCGCGCGGACCACTTGCTCTACCAGCGCTGCGTCCCAGCCGGGCTGCGCGCGGAGCACCTCCGCGGGCGCATAATTAAGGTTAATCCCGTAGGAATTTGGCTCCGTGGTCAGCAGGTCCGCCAGCGGCGGCAGCCTCCGCCAGGAACCCTCCGGCGTCTGGATGAGCCGCCCGAAGAACAACTCGCGGCTCATGCCCTTCACGGCGAGCAACTCGTCCAGCTCCTGAAAGCCGGTGTGCGGAGCGGAGTAGGGCTCGGGAAGCGCGGAGTAGAACAGGTCAAACGGACTGGTCAGCGACGAACGCTTGGGCGCGCGCCAGTCCGCGATGGCGTCGGCCAGTTGGCGGCTGGACTCGGGCGCCTCACCCAGCAGCGCGAACAGGGCGGCCAACTGCTCCGCCGGAGCAGCGTTGATGCTGAGCTTGGCGTTCTCCGGCACGATCTCCACAACGACAAACCCGTCCGCAGAATCGAACCGTATGGAGCGCTGCCCGGGGCGGTACTCGTCCGCCGCAGCGACCGCTCCCGGCTGCGCGCTGCTAGGATACAGCATGGCGAAGATCGCGGCCTCCACGCCGCCGCGCGCTAAATAGTACCCGCGCTCCGATTCCAGGCGGTTCGTTACGGCCGCGGCCTCGGTGCGAACCAGAGCCGCCGTGGTCATGGCAATCACGCTCAGCGCCACGGTCAGCCACAAGACTGCTAACAGCGCCACGCCCTGCTGTCCGCGTTCCGACGCGCTATACCTCTGCTTGTTTTCCTCTGCTACCACGCCCGTCCTCAAATCTTCCCCTAGAACTTCTGACTTTTAACTTCTAACTTCTCACTCCTATTGCTGCCGCCGCGTGAAGCTCGGTATCTCGGCGACCACGGAAACGGGCTCCAGCCGGTTCGCCTCGGAAGGCGCGCGCAGCCGCACCGCCATGCCGCGCGGCAGCTCATCGCGACGCGCAGTCCATTGCTCCACCCAGGCTCCGGGTTCAGCGCCGCTCGCGGGACGGTAATACTCCAGCCGCATTTCGCCAACTCCCCCGAACAGCACGCGGGTGTGCTCGCTGCGCTCGAACGGCGCAAAACGCTCGATGGGGCCCGCAGCGCTTGGCTCCACTCCGATGCGCAGCCGCCCCAGGTCCGCCGCGTTTCGCACAGGAACCTCGTTCAGCAGCAACTGCTTCGTTCCCCCGGCTCCGTCCGCGACCTGGTACTCGATCAAATAGAGGCCCGACCCGGCGCGGCCCGCGAGCGAATAGCGGGTCAAAAAGCGCGCCGTTTGCGGCTCTCCTTGGAAGAACACATCCTGGCTCCCTTCCCGGACCCACGGCGCAACGGGAGTCATCCCGGCCATCTGCTTGCCGATGAGATCCAGCGTGGCGCTCACGCGCCGCTGGCCTTCCAACACTTGGTTCGAGCGGCCCCAGGTAGCAGCCGCAACACGCCAACTGAACAGCATCGCCGTAACGAGCAGCGCAACCACCGTGACGGAAACCAGCAGCTCCAGCAGCGTGAAGCCCGCCTCTGGCCTTCCGCCGTTCTCGCGAGAAAGTCTTCGCGAGGCGACCATCGGGAGGCGAGCGCAAAGGCGTGCGCAGCACTTCATCGCGCGCTCCTCGCCGGCGGCGGCCACAGCTCGCTGGTCTCCAGCGTCAGTTTCTTCTCCGCATCGCCCGGCCCGTTTTTCCAAAACACATCGAAAACCACCTGCACCAGGATCGGATCGTTCAGCCTGGGCGGCTCTGCGGCGCGGACACGGGTGGCCAGGGCTTCCCAGCGAAACCGCTCGTCCCAGCGGCCTTCCACTTTCTGATCGAGCGGCAGCGCGGCGGCGTTGCGGCCCTGCTCGCTTTCGACCAATAGATCGTTGAGCTGGCTTTCGGCTAGGGCGAGGGCCTGCTGCGGCGGCTCCAGCTTCGCGGCGTTTCGCAATGAGCCGGAAAGCAAGCTGAGCAATGCCGCCACCGCCGTGCCCAGGATGGCCGTAGCCACCAGCACTTCGAGCAGGGTGAAGCCGGCCATCGCTCCGCGGCCCACCCTGCGATTTCTTGCCATTCGCACGCTCATCACTCCGATACCGTCGCCGCGCCGGTCAGCGCATCATTCTTTACCGTGACCTGACGCCGCTGGTTTGCCAGCACGATCTGGAACTGGGGGGCCGCGCCATCCGGTGTGAACAGAAAGCGCCGCGGCCCGGCTATCTCCCCCTGCTCCTGCGGCAGAACCTGCGCGATGCGGACCGATGCGGGCAGCTCGAAGCGCCGCTCATTGGTTGCCGCTCGCTCCAGGTCCGCGACCGCAATGGTTCCTGAGGCGCTGTCCACTTCCAGTTGCAACGTGCTCCTGCGGCGCACCGCCTCATCGCGGGCGTAGCGAGCCGCCGCCGCCACGCGCCGCGCCGCCCCGCTCAGCTCCAAGCCGGATAATCCCGTACCCACCGAGGGAAGGACCACGGCCAGCAGGATGGAGGCCAGCGCTACCACCACAAGCAGCTCTAGCAGTGTTACGCCTGCCGATTGTGCTTCCTTCCGTTTCATCAAGACAGTTTCTCCTGTATGCCGGGAGCTCCCAGAGGCCATCGCAACACGCGTTGATAGTGCTCTACGAGAGGGAACGGCTCATAGAAGTGGTGCAATAACGCTTTCCACTCCTGATAAACCGCCGACTGCCGGAAGCCGACCGTGTGTGCTTCGAGCCTTTCCCAGTACACCAGGAGCAAGTACCTGTCGGGAGTCTCGACACAACGGTGCAATTCGTGCGCGTGATACCCGGCTACCGATGCGATCAGCGCCGACGCACCTTGCAAAGCGCGTTCAAACTCCTGCGATTCTCCAGAGTGAACGTTCAACACTGCCATCTCCAAAACCATTGCGGGCAACCCGCCCCTTCGCTTGCTACTTGCTCCAACTAACTACGTCGATGTCTTCGCCTTCGCCGCCCGGCTGCCCGTCAGCGCCATACGTTGCAATGTCAGGCTCATCGCCGTGCTCGCTGGGATACTTATAAAGATAGGCGTGGCCCCAGGGATCGAGTGGCGCGTCCTGCGGCAGGTACGGCCCATCCCAGCGCTCCACGCCCTCCGGCTGCACGCGCAGCGCCCGGAGCCCCTGCTCGGTCGAAGGAAACCGGCCCGTGTCCAACTTGTAAATGCCGAGCGCGGTTTGGAACGATTCGATCTGCGCGCGTGCCGCTGTGGTGCGCGAGCGGCCCACCTGGCGGAACAGCCGCGGCCCCACCAGCGCGGCAAATAGAGCGATGATGGTCACCACCACCAGCAGCTCGATGAGCGTCACGCCGACTTCGTCCCGTCTTTGCATCACCGTTTGCTTCACCGCGCCCTCCGCTTCAGAATGGAATCTCATTGATGCTCGTGATGGCCAACAGGAGCGAGAGCACAATGGTCCCCACTGCGATGCCCATGCCCAGAATCACCAGCGGCTCAAACAGGGCTGTGAGCCGCCGCAAGGCCACCCGCGTCTCGCGCTCATAGATGCCCGCCAGCCGCTCAAACATGGAGTCCAGCCGCCCGGTCTCCTCGCCCACACGCAGCAGGTGCACGGCCAGCGGCGGGAACGTGCCCGCACGGCTGACCGGCCCGGCCACTCCCTCTCCGCGCTTGACGCCCTGGATAACGCCGTCGAGCGAGCCGCCCATCACGCGGTTCATCACCGTCTCTTTGCCGATGCGGAGCGACTCGACCAGCGGCACGCCGTGCCCCACCAAGGTCGCCATGGTCCGGGCAAAGCGCGCCGTCTCCGCCTTGCGCAGCAAATCGCCCACCCAGGGAATGCGCAGAAGAAAACCGTCCCAGCGCTCCCGGCCCTCTGCCGTGCGCAGCCACCGCCGTAGCAGATAGGCGCCGCTCACCAGCGCCACGAGCAGCAACCAGCCATAGCTTTGCAGCAACCGGCTAGCTCCGAGCAACAGCGCCGTGGAGGTGGGAATCGGCAAGCCCGTGGATTCGAAGACCTGCGCAAATCGCGGGATCACAAATTCCATCAGCACTCCCATCGACGCGATGGCCACGCAGGTCAGCAGCACCGGATAGATCAGCGACGAGATGATGTGGCTGCGCCACTCCGCGGAGGCCGCCTCATGCTCCGCCAGCCGCTGGAAGACCGCCGGCAGCGTGCCGCTGGCCTGCCCCGCTCGCACCATGTTGACGTAAAGGCGCGAGAAAATACGCTCGTGCGCTTGCAGAGCCTCCGCGAGCGACTGGCCTCCTTTCACCTGCCGCAGCACATCCGCGATGATGGTGCGGAACGCCGCGCTGGACGTCAGCTCCGAGCAGATGCTCAAAGCGCGGTCCAGCGGCACGCCGGCCTGCAGCAGCGTCGCCAGCTCTTCGGTGAAGCGCAGACGATCCTGCGCTCTGCCCGCTCCTGGAGCGAGACTCTGCCAGACGGCTCGCCCGTCTTTGGCGCTCGACAGGCCGCGCAGCCACGCGGGGCCGCTGTGAGTTTCCTCCGGCTGCGCGCCGACGTAAACGGGGATCAATCCGCGAGCGCGCAACTCCTGCGCCACGGATTGCTCGCTGGTGCCCTGGCGGCTGCCCTGCTGCCAATCGCCGGTCGCCGTTGCCGCTCGAAAATAAAACGTTGCCATCGCTAAAACACTTTCGTGACGCGCAGAATCTCTTCCGGCGTGGTGACGCCGTCGAGAACTTTTTGCCAGCCGTCCTCGGGCAGCGTCTTCATGCCGTGGGCCCGCGCCGCGCGCGCCAGCGCGGTGGCGTCCGCATTAGCCAGGATCAGCTTGCGCATCTCCTCGTCCAGTTCCATCAGCTCGAAGATGCCCACGCGCCCGCGGAAGCCGGTGTGAGCGCAAGCCTCGCAGCCGGCGCCGCGCTGAATTGTGTATTCCCCCTCAGCGGCCTCCATGCCGGCCGCGCGCAGGCGGCTGGCCGGAACGCGCTCCGGCTGCTTGCACTGCGCGCAGTTCACACGCACCAGCCGTTGCGCCAGCACGGCCAC
>JBGPJR010000127.1:0-5915 GCA_041485545.1 Terriglobia bacterium | reverse complement strand
GCTTCCTCGATCGGGACCGGACGCCCTCCCATCACTCTCTCCCGCAGCGTTTCGCCCGGCACCAACTCCATCACCAGGTAGTGCGTGCCGCCGGATTCTTCCAGGCCGTAGATGGCCGCGATGTTGGGATGATTGAGCGAGGCCAGCAACTGCGCTTCGCGGCGGAAGCGGGCCAGCCGGTCGGGGTCGCGCGCAAACAGATCGGGCAACACCTTGATGGCCACCTCGCGCTTCAGCCGGGGGTCCAGAGCGCGATACACTTCCCCCATCCCGCCTGCGCCAATGAGGCCCAGGATTTCGTAGGAGCCGAGGTGTGTTCCCGCCGCAATGCTCATGTGGTCTCCAGGGGATGAGATTCGGAGGCCGTTTGAAGGCACGCGTAGGTTACACGAAACAATGGGGGCAAATCAATCTGTGGGGTGGGTCGCGGAAGCCCGTCAGTCAGTGGCTGAGTTGGCGGCGCGTTCCGCTTGCAGCGTGCCTGCGATGCGCGCGCGGTAGAGCAGATGCAGAAGCTGGCCCAGCGTGGAGAGCAGCGAGCGCCAGCGGAAGAACTGCGAGCGCCCTGCGATGCGCGGGTAGTGCGGAACGGGAGTTTCTTCAATCGGGCAGCCCAGCATCTCCAGCGCCAGCACCAGCTCCAGACAGATCACGCCGGAGTCCGAGCGCAGGTTCAGCCGGTGCAGCCAGTCGCGTCGGATCAGCCGGAAGTCGCAGTCCACGTCCCGCACTTTGATGCCGAACAGCAGGCGAATCGTGGTGTTGTAAACCTTGCCGATCAGGATGCGATAGAGCGGATCGCGGCGCTTGATCTTGTAGCCGTTCACCATGCCGGTGGAGGGCTGCAGCCGCTCCAGCAGCCGCGGCATCTCGTTGGGATCATACTGGCCGTCGCCGTCGGTGTAAAAGACCAGGTCCTTCACGGCGGCCTGGAAGCCGCTGCGCAATGCGGCGCCGTAGCCGCGGTTCACTTCGTGGTGAATCACCCGGACCCTGGCCGGGTGGCGGTCCTGGCACTCTTTCAAGACCAGCGCCGTCGCATCCTTGCTGCCGTCGTTTACCACGATGACTTCAAAGTCGCGCCCGGTGGCCCGCAGCATCTCTACGGTCTCCTCCACGAGGCCGCCGATGGTGGAGGCGTCGTTGTAAGCCGGAAACAACGCGGAGATACTTTCCAGGTTCTTAGCCACAGTCCCCGTTTCAGTCCTCGCCAGATGCCGTAAAGCCTACCACAGCCCGCCCCGCGCCTCAAGCGGCAGCACGCCCCGTGCGCTCTGGTACGCGGTAAAGATCCGTCGCAACGAAAACGGGGAGAATGGTAGCATCTTTTCTGTTGCGTTGGGTGGCGGGTGATCTGTGCCGAGAGGGATTCCAAATAGCGGCGACCGGGAGCGGTCGCAGCCGGATCGCGGGCTGGCGGAAGACATGGCACGGGCACGCACCGCCCGTGGCGAACCGTTGGAGGCCATGCTCCACCACCGCGCCCGTGAGGTCCAGGAAGCTCTCTTGGGAAACCCCTCGTTGAGAGAGCAGCATCTCGCAGTGCTGTTAGCCCGCAAAGACTTGGCCCGCGAAGTGGTCGCAAGCATCGCCGGCAACAAACAGTGGATGAAGAGTTACGCTCTGAAAATGGCCGTCTTAAAGCATCCCAAGACACCCCGGGATTTGGCGCTCCCTCTACTCAAGTTCCTCTATGTATTTGACTTGATGATGCTTGCCGGCACTCCGGGAGCTGCGCCAGACCTAAAACGCCGGGCCGAAGACGCGCTTTTAGCACAGCGCCAAGGACTCGCTTTGGGACAACGGTTGACGTTGGCGCGTCGTGGCTCGCAGCGAATCGCAGCGGCCCTGCTGCTGGATGCAGACGCGCGAGTGATCCGCGCCGCTTTGGACAACCCGGCGCTGACGGAGGCATCCGTGGCGACGGCGCTATTCAGCGAGCGATCAACCGGAAACTTGGCCGATGTCGTGGCCTGCGATCCGCGATGGTCGGTTAGGAATTCCGTCAAGCTGTCCTTGGTCCGCAACCGGCATCTGACCTTGGCTCGTTTCGCGAGCATTCTCAACGAACTGACCCTGGGCGACTTGCGGGACCTCGCGGCCGACCGGCGGGTGGCGCCGAATCTTCGCGCGTATGTCCAGAAGATCGTGCAAACCCGGAGCCTTCGGATGCATCCAAGAAGAGTATAATGAGCCCAGAGCGTTGGAAGGGGCTCTGCGGGGGAACTGATTCCAGCCCAGCCGGTTACCAATGCGGAATCGATACGCTGCTACAGGCTCCGAATTAGAGGCTTGCTCAGGGGGTTTTTTGAGCTATAATTACGCCCGCCGTCTCACTGCCGTGTCCTGACAAGTAGCGGGTCAGCGTGGGAAGCTGCGAGCACTGGCAGCACAACTTTTGGAAACGAGGCACTAGGCTATGAAGGGGAGAAACCTTGTTCGTTCCTTGATCATGACGGTCCTGCTGGCAGGATGTGGTGCAGCCGGATTGATGGAAGTTTCGGCTCTGGCGCAGGCCCCCCAGGCGTCACCCTGGAAGGACCGGGCGGAATACGATGCGTTCAACGCGATTATCCAGGCTACCGACCCCAAACAGAAGGTGGAGCTGGCTGATAAATACTTGGCTGCTTATCCGGAAACCAAGTTCGCCAAGGAAGTCCACGAGTTGAAGCTGCAGGCCTACCAGAGTCTCAACGACACCCAGAACATGGAGACAACGGCTCATAAGCTTCTGGAGATTAGTCCGGACAATCTCCGCGCTTTGCTGGTGCTGAGCTACCTGTTCCCGCGAACGCTCAACCAGCAGGACCCGGCTATGGAGCAGAAGCTCAACCAGGCGGCCGAATACGCACAGAAGGGTTTGGCCCAGATTGATGCGCTCCCGGCTCCGCCAGGCGTGTCCCCGGAGGATTTTCAGAAGCAAAAGGATCAAACCGGAGCCGTGTTTCACCAGACCGCAGGTTTCGTCGCCCTGCAGAAAAAGGACTATGCGGCCGCTGGGCAGGAGCTGACCAAGAGTGCGCAGGCAAATCCCACGGACGCGCTTGGATTCTATTGGCTGGGCCTGTCCTATCTTTCGCCAAAGCCTCCCGATTATGACCAGGGTATGTGGGCGCTGGCCCGTGCCGTATCGCTCACGGGGCCCACGGCATTGCCGGATGCGACCAAGGCGCAGGTGAAGGATTATCTTGGGAAGGTGTACGAAGCACGGCACGGATCGACGGACGGTCTGAGTGATCTCGTGACGCAGGCTGGCGCCTCCGCGATGGCCCCTGCTGGCTTCCACATTGCCAGCGCCGAGGAATTGGCGCCGCCGGAGCCGGCGCCGGTCCCTGTCGCCCCGGCGCGCGAACTGACAGTTAAGCCGGAGGAACTGAGCGATTTCGGGAAAATTCAGCAGTACCTCCAGGCCGGTGGCGTCAAAGAAGAGGACACCTGGACGCTTCTGAAGGGTGCCCCGCTGGATTTGCCCGGCAAAGTAGTTTCCGCCACTCCCGCGGCGCGTCCCACTAAAATCCTGCTGGCCGTAGATCCCGCATTGGCGCAACAGCCCGGCAAGCATGACGTCGAATTGACGCTCAGCGCGCCCTACAGTAAGGCGCTGGCGGCGGGCCAGGATATCACTTTTTCGGGAACGCTGGATGCGTACACCGCCAAACCGTTCGTTCTCAAGATGATTGACGGGAAAATCACGCCATAAGTCCTTCGGCTCGGGGGCAGCTCAGCACCATAGTTTGGGATGCCCCCGGGAGAGAAGGATTGCTGTTTCTTCATCGAGCGTTGCTGGAAATCCCTCTCCCGTCTCTATTCCGACTCTACCCGATGAAGTTCAATAGAGAAAGCGGCCTGTGACTCCACTGTTGGATTCGGCAGCGCAGCAAGCAGATTATTTGTGCCTGTTCTTGTTTGTGGATGGTTTGACGGCTCTTGGTCGGACCCCGCCGTTCTTGCTGACTAGATGGTATTGCTCCATCTTGCGGCCGAGCGTGTTGCGGTGAATTCCCAGGGCCTTGGCGGCCCGCGATTGATTTCCTCCGCTGGCCTCCAACACCTTGCGGATAAATCGCTTTTCGAACTCGGACACCGCGTCCTGAAAGAAGACTCCAGTACTTACCATTTCGGAAATCAAGCGCTCAATCTGCTCTCTCTCGGCCTCTCCTCTAGGAAGTATGAAAAGGGGAAAACTCGCCAAAACCGCAGGCGAGAAGCAATATCAACAATCCGGCTGGCGAAAGCCGGTCCGTAGCGCGCTCAGTTCAACTCCCGGCCAGTCAGGCGCCGGAAAATCTCCAGATACTTCTGAGTGGTTTGCTCCACCACGGTCGGTGGAAGTGCCGGTGCTGGCGGCTGCTTGTCCCACCCGATCGATTCCACATAGTCGCGGACGTACTGTTTGTCGAAAGAGGGCTGCGCTCTCCCGGGCTGGTACCCATCGCGCGGCCAGAAGCGAGACGAATCCGGCGTCACTACTTCATCGATCAGCAGCACTCCTCGCTCGTCGGTTCCAAACTCGAATTTTGTATCCGCCAAAATGATTCCATTCTGTTCGGCATGGCGGGCCGCCCTGGCGTAGAGAGCCAAACTGGCATCTCGCAACTGGCCCGCCAGATCCTGACCAATGCGGCGGGCCATCTCCTCGAAGGAGATATTTTCATCGTGCCCCGTGGTCGCCTTGGTCGCGGGGGTGAACAACGGCTCGCTCAGCCGGTCGGATTCTCGCAGGCCGCGCGGCAGCTCCACGCCGGATGTGCGGCCGGTGTCCCGGTATTCCTTCCAACCGGACCCGGAGAGGTAACCACGCACGACGCACTCGATCGGCACCGGCTGCGCCGCCTGCACCAGCATGGAGCGGCCTTCCAGTTGCTCCCGGAATCGCGGGAAGGGTTCCGGATACTGTTCCACCGAGGCCGTGATGAAGTGGTTGCGGATCACGTCTTTCAAGAACTCAAACCAAAAGATCGAGAGCTGCGTCAATACCTGTCCCTTGCAGGGAATCCCGGTGGCCAGAATGCAATCAAAGGCGGAGATGCGGTCGGAGGCCACCATCACCAGGCGGTCGCCGGCACGATAGATGTCGCGGACCTTGCCACGGGCGGAAACCCGCACGCCCGGCAGGGCCGTTTCCGTTACTACAGTGATTGTCATGGACGCTGGTTCCTCTCGCCCGACACGCTCCATTCGAGAGGCGCTCATTCTATGTCAGCAGAAGGGAATGTCAACAGAATTTTTTGTTATTGCAGATATCAAAAACAAAAATGAAAAGTTCTTCTGCAAGCTGCCGAAGAAGCCATCGGCTTGGAACGGTGAAGCGAACGACAAGACCCGAGACTGTTTGCGCGCGGGCGAGAGCCGGGTGGCGAACTAGTAACAGCCGCCGCGCCCACGTTCGCTACGTCCACAATCGTCGTAGCGAAGCCGGGACTCCACTCCTTGCTGGCGTCCGAATCACTGGGCGGTATAGCTGTCCGCTTGGAACGAGCCTGGGACTAGGCGGGTTTGGCGTTCCGCATGACTTCGGCGCGCACCTGCCGCGCGGCTTCCACCACCACCCGCATTTTTTCTACCGCCTCTTCCACAGTGCGTGTTTTCAGGCCGCAGTCCGGGTCCACCCAGACTTGCTCGGGGTTCAGGACTGCCAGCCCGCGCTGCAGCCGTTCCCACGCCGTCTCGGCGCTTTCAATCTCGTGCGAGTGAACGTCCACCACGCCGAAGCTGATGTCCTTGGAAAAACGGTAATCGCGGAACAGCTCCAGCAAACTCATCTGGTTGTTAGACATTTCCAGATCGAAGTTGTCCACCGGAATCTCCAGCATGGCCGGATAGATCTTGCGAAACGCGCCATAGCAGATGTGCGTGACGAAGTAAGCCTGCAGGCCGTCCGTGACAATGTGCATGGCCTCCACCACCAGGGGAAG
>JBGPJR010000126.1:0-5922 GCA_041485545.1 Terriglobia bacterium | reverse complement strand
GCGCCCATTCCCGGCATGCCCATCATGGCTCCCATGCCACCCATGTCGATCTTCTGGTAGCCGGATGGGACCACAAACAGGTTCGCCGCTTGCGCTCCTTCGGCGATATTGCGGAACTCAACGGTGGACCCGTCCTCGCCCACCGTCTTGATCGGAATGCGCAGCGTGGTACCGATCCACGAAGTGATCCTCTCGCCATCCGATGTGTAGGCCCACTTTTCCGTGGCGTAACCGTTCACCGTCTCCGTGCCGAGATGCTCGCAATCGCTCACGGTCCCGCCGCTGCAAGGGTCGGCGGGATTCAGCGGTCCGACCCGGGGAATTCTCATGGGACCCTGCTGGGCGTCGATGGGCGACTCCATGTAGACCTTCTGTTGCGGCATGATGGTGTCCAGGACATTGTTTGCGGGGTCCACGAGGATGATCTGGTTCGCGCCGCCCAGCGCCATCTCCATGCGGACCTTGGCTCCATTGAAATACATCTTGCCGCTCACGGCCCCCTGCGAATTCTGCATTTGCATATCCGCCTTGAACTGGGTCGGAGCTTGAGCCTGCAGGAAAACAGACATTCCCATCAGCAACAGCAACAACAAAGCCATCCGAGCGCCCACATTGGCTTCTCGCATTTTCAATTCCTCCCAGAACAGATTGTCGGCCTGCGATTCAGTCTAAACGGAATTCCAGCTCCCAACAGCCTTGACACTATACACCCATCGAGGCTCCATCCACCGGTTCGGCCGGGTGTCAAGTTGCTTCTTCGCCTGCGGTCAGGGAGTCGAGAAACCGCGCGAAGCCCTCCGCGCTGAGCAGGCGGGAGGCGCGTGCGTGCACCTCTAGCGCCACCCCGTTTTCGATCCACTGCGCCACACGCTCGCCGTACGGTTCCGAGATGGATCCCATGCGCACGGTGCGGCGTGAAAGCGCCGCCGGCTGCAGTTGGATCCCCATGCGCCGGTCCAGGCCGGGGGCGATCCAGAGCACCTTCTGCGTCTCCTCTCCCACGGCCCGCAGCCAGATATTATCGGTGAGATTGCGGCAGTGGCGAAAGAGCAGCTGGTATTCCCAGTGATGGCTGGCGGCCTCCTGCCGGGTGCCCACCGAATCAAAGACGAACCCGGCGGGAAGCCACCGCGGGAGGTAGCGGCGCGACGGCGCGACCGCAGCTTTCCACAGCTCCCGCGCGGCGCTCCAGCGGCAGCCGCTCAGCAGATCGTAGTTCCAAGGTCCGGGCCCCGGCCCTTTGCGGGAGTGATAGCTGATCTGGGCAAAGGGCAGCGCCGCCAGCTCCGGCACGGCCTCCGGAACTTGCGGCTCCAGCGTATCGAGGAAGCGATAGAGTTCCTCCTCCTGAAACTGACCTTCCAGGACCGCCACCTCCAGCAGCGCTCCGTAGCGATGAATGCAGGCCGCTTCATGCCCCTTATAGTCGCGGCCCCGGTATCCGACGATCCCAGCCGCCAGAAACGCCCGGCCGGGCGCCGTGAGGTTGGCGTCTGAAGAAGTTGGTACCCACCAGTCCAGGTGGAACTGCTTGAGACGAAAGGCGCGCCGCTTGGCGACCAGGGTCATGCGCAGACTGCTGGGATGGGTCATGGTCTCTGCCCGGACCGTCACGCTCTCCACGCGGCAACCCTCGGGCAGCCAGCCCGGCCGAAGCACCACGAAGTTGCTCCACTCCTGAGCCTCCTCGAGAGTGCACTCGAACGGCTCGGCGGGCGCTGGCGGATCCTCGCGCCGATACCCCAGGGCATGTTCCCAAAATCCGAGCAAGCTTAGCTCCTTACATACCTGATCTACGCGACCCGACTCTGCGCATCCTAAGCTAAACGCCGCCGACTGCACAACCCGAACGCGCAAATGCGTCGGACCCTCTGCACCAAAAGGGTGGTCCTATGGGCCAAGAGACCTAGTACTGCTGGCATAGAACAAAAGTCCCGAAAAAAGTTACTTTTGCGCTATTGTCCGAGGCCCGGCGCCACCGTACAGTGTCTCTTGAAGAGCAGAAATGAGTGGCGACACAGAGCAGATTAAACGTTCTTGCCCCGTAGCCGATGAAGAACTCTGGCGCTCGGGCGCCCGAGGAAATGTACGGAGGTGCGATGCCCTCAACCATCCTGATTGTGGACGATGAACCAGCCTTTCGAGACTACCTAGGCACCTTGCTGCGCACGCAGGGCTTTCGGGTAGTGGCGGCCGGAGACGGCATTGACGCGCTCGACCAGTTCGCGCAGAACCAGCCGGATTTGGTGCTGCTCGACATCGAAATGCCGCTGATGGATGGCTTTGAGGTCTGCCACCGCCTGAAGCAGAACCCGGAGGCGCGCCTGACACCCGTGGTCCTGATTACCGGCCTGACGGCCAGCGAGGATCGCATCCGGGGTATCGAGGTGGGGGCCAACGACTTTCTGAGCAAGCCGGTGGACCGCAATGAGTTGATGGCCCGCGTGAAATCGCTGCTCAGCCTGAAGGCCTACACGGACGAGCTGGAGCGCGCCGAATCGGTTCTGTTCGCCCTGGCGCGCAGTATTGAAGGCAAAGACCCATACCTGGAGGGCCATTGCGAGCGGCTGGCCAGCTATTCCGCCCGGCTGGGCAAGCTCGTCGGACTGGCTCCTGAGCTGCTGACCGCGCTGCGCCGCGCCGGCATCGTCCACGACATTGGCAAGGTGGCGGTTCCCGATGCCATCCTGCTAAAACAGGGAGCGCTAACCACGGAGGAATGGAAGATCATGCGGGAACATCCCGTGGTGGGCGAGCGCATTTGCCGCCCGCTGCGGTCCTTCCGGCTGGTCCTGCCCATCATCCGCCATCATCACGAGCGGCTCAACGGTTCCGGCTATCCGGACGGCCTCCGGGAAGAGCAGATTCCCATCGGCGCCCGGGTGCTCCAGATTGCGGATGTGTACGATGCCCTGACCACGGCTCGGCCTTACAAGGAACCCTTCAGTATGGAGCGGGCGCTGGAAATCATGGAAGAGGAAGTCCGCAACGGCTGGTGGGACCCCGCGCTCTTTGCCAGGTTCCGGGAGATGCTCTCCCGCGACGAGGAGCCGGAGCCACGCACCATCACGCGGCCGCCGGGCGTCTTTGCATGACAGGGGCCGTCGGAGCAGTGTAGTGAACAAACCTTCTCACATTGGGATGCTGGCCGGAGCGGCTGAGCGTGTCCGCACCTCGGTGCGCCGCCTCCCGCATTGGTTCCGAGACCCTCGGAGCTTCCTTTCCGGCGCTGGCGCCGTGGCCGCTGCCGGGCTGTTCCTCGGACTGCTGATCCTCCTATTGCCGTGGCTGTGGGCGGACGCCTACCAGTTCCTGCTCTCTTCGATTCAACAGTTCATTCTGGGATTGATCGGGCTGATCCTGGTGTTCTCTGTCTATCTCCTGCACCAGCAGAGGGTCTTGCGGCGCATGCGCGGCCAGTTAGACGAGGAAATGGCCGAGCGCACGCGGTTGCAGACCGAGATGCAGGAGTTTCAGCAGTGGACCTTGCTAGATCCTCTGACCGGCCTCTACAACCGCCATTTTCTGGAGCAGCACTTGGCCGCCGAAGTGGCCCGCGCGCAGCGCCATGGGTACCAGCTGAACGTGCTGAAGCTCGACCTGCGGGGATTCCGCCAGATCAACACCCGCTACGGGCCCCCGGCCGGCGACTGTGTCTTGAAGTTGTTCTCCGAACGCCTGCGCAAGTCGCTGCGCAACTCCGACCTTTCGGTGCGCACCGGCAGCGACGAATTCCTGGTGCTGCTGCCCGAATCCAGTCACGACCGGGTCCCGCACATTCTCACCCGGCTCAGCGGCCTGGAAGTGGAGTTGCAAGGCGAGAAGGTCGCCATAGAGTTTGCGGCGGGCTGGACAGCCTACGAGCCCGGTGAACAGCCGCAGGAACTGCTGGCGCGCGCGGACCGGGAGCTGCTGGCCGACAAACACACGGGCCATGCCCAGCAAGCCATGCGACAGGCGCACGCCGATCTGCGCCACGTGCAAGCCGTGGAAACTCTGGGCCGGCTGGCCGGCCGCGTCGCGCATGATTTCAACAACCTGCTTAGCCTCGTCAAAGGATACAGTGAACTCGCGCTCGACTCGCTGGGCGGCACCGATCCCATGCGGGGATACATTGAGCAGATCCATGAAGCCAACGAGCGAGCCAGTTCCCTGACGCGGCAATTGCTGGCCTTCGGCCGCAGCCACGAGGCCGAACGCGAGCTGGTGGACTTGAACGTCATGGTCGCCAGCATGGAACCCATGGTGCACCGCCTGCTCGGCAATCAGATCGAACTGGTGATCGCCCACGACCCGGAAGCTGGCTTCATCCATGGCAACCGCGGGCAGATCGAGCAGATTGTGCTGGATCTGGCCGTGAACGCCCGCGATGCCATGCCGCAGGGAGGCCGGCTGACGGTCGAGACGCGCAACGTGCAACTCGACGATGCGTTTGTCCACTGGCACGCGGGGGCTCGGCCTGGCTCCTACGTGCTGCTCTCGGTCCTCGATACCGGCGCCGGCATTAACGCCGAGGAGCGGGAACACCTCTTTGAGCCCTTTCCGGCTTCCCCGGATAAGACCAAGAAGAAAAGCGGCTTGGGCTTGGCCAGCGTATATGGGATTGTCAAGCAGTGCGGCGGATACGTTTGGGTAGACAGCGAGCCCGGACTGGGCACGCGCTTCGCCATTTATTTGCCGCGGGTAGAAAAGCCCGTTGGAGTAGCATCAGCGTGAGTGACGCCCCGACCATCCGCGATGCCGAGGAAACGATGAGCCCGGATTCCATCCGAGTTCTGATCGTGGACGACGATGACATGACGCTGACGATTCTCAGCCGTCTGCTGGAGGCGGAGGGCTATGAGGTCGACGTCTGTTCTTCCGGCTCGGAGGCCCTCTCCCGGCTGTTGCATTGCGGTTACGACATCATCCTGTGCGACATGTGGATGACGGGAATGAATGGCAAGGACTTTTACCTGCAACTCAAGCTGGGCTTCCCGGAATATCAGCGGCGGATCGTGTTTATTACGGGAGACATCGCCTCCGAAGCCACCTGGGAATTCATTGATGAGCGCCGGCTGCCTTACGTGATCAAACCCATCAGTCGGCCGCTGCTGCGCCGCGCCGTGCAAGAAATCGTGGGACAGCGGCCCGTGCGCGAGCCCTCCCCGGCCTGGGACGGAGTGGAGCGCCGCCGCAACCGCCGCATTCCGATCAAGGCCACCGTCCGCGTGCGGCGGAAGAAGTGGGAGGTCGCCGCTCCGGACGTGCCCACGGTGATGAACGCGAGCCGCGGAGGCATTTTCTTCACCACCGACCGCGAGTACCGCGTGGGCATGGAAGTCCTGGTGGCCTATCCCTACACGGGTTATAACGATGTGGAGCAAGACGGCTACGTGGTCCGTGTGGCCGAGATGCCGGAAGGCCGCCGCGGCGTGGCCATCGCGCTGGGCGAGGAAGCGGTCGCCGCGCGCACCGCCTTTGAGGGCTCCGAAGAGGACATGCGGCGGCATCACATCTTAAGCCTTGGCGAGGGCGAGCTGGGCGTCCCGCTGGTCGGCGCTGCTTCCCGCCTCGCCGCCGGCAACGATGAGAACGTGCGGCAGCTGGCCGAGGAAAATACGGAGCTGAAGCGCATTCATGACCAGGTTCTGGATCAACGGGATCGGCTCGCCGGCCAGGAAGCCGAGCTCAAGAGGCAGTTGGAAGAGCTGGCCGCGGCGAAGGCCGCCGCCAACCTGCAGGTCGACGACCTCCATAAGGAAATTGAAATCCGCAATGAGCAGCTTGAACAGGTCGCCGAAGTGCGCCACCGCGCCACCCATGACATTCTGACCGGGCTGCTCAACCGTGCCGCCATTCTGGACGCGCTGCGCGAACAGCTGGTGCGGGCCGAGCGCGAGGGCAAGGCTGTGGGCGTGCTGCTCGGAGATCTGGATCACT
>JBGPJR010000125.1:0-5942 GCA_041485545.1 Terriglobia bacterium | reverse complement strand
CTCCTGCCGGTGAACTGGGCGGGCGCGGCGCTCATCCTGCTCGCGATTGTGTTCTTCGTGCTGGAGGCTAAGTTCGTAACGCACGGGATCCTGGCCGCTGGCGGTGTGCTGTCGATGGTGCTCGGCGCGCTGATGCTGATTAATACGCGCCTGCCGGGCGGCAGCGTGACGCTGCCCACTGCGCTCTCCGTAGCGCTGCCCTTCGCTTTGATCACCGTCTTCCTGCTGCGGCTGGTGATCCGGGCGCGACAGATGAAGGTCTCCACGGGCGAGGCCGGAATGGTGGGCGAGCTGGGGCGTGCGGAAACGCCGCTGGCGCCGGAAGGTAAGATTTACGTGCATGGCGAGCTGTGGCAGGCCGTCAGCTCGGAACCAGCGCCGCCGGGGACCTGGGTACGGGTCAAATCCCTGGACGGTATGACACTACACGTGGAGCCGGTTTCCCATCCCCAGCCGGGGACAGACCGGCCGCAACCGGAATCCGCACACCCGCAGTCCGTGAAAGGAGCTTGACATCATGCCGTTTCCGATCTCGTTCGGCACCATTGTTCTGGTGATTGTTGGCATTTACCTGCTCTCGTCCATCAAGATCCTCAGCGAATACGAGCGCGGTGTGATCTTCCGTCTGGGACGCCTGCTGCCGCACGCCAAAGGTCCGGGGCTGGTCTTGGTCTTCGGGCCGATTGACCGGCTGGTGCGTGTCTCGCTGCGCGTCAGCACGATGGAAGTCCCGCCGCAGGAGACCATTACCAAGGACAACGTCACGGTGAAGGTCAACGCGGTCGTCTTCTTCCGCGTGATTGACTCCAATAAAGCGGTCGTCGAAGTGGAGAACTACCTGTATGCCACCGGGCAGCTGGCGCAGACCACGCTGCGCAGCGTCATCGGCGAGGTGGAGCTGGACGAGCTGCTCAGCGAGCGCGAGAAACTCAACGAGCGTCTGCAGTCCATCCTGGACCTCCATACCGCGCCGTGGGGGGTCAAGGTCTCCAAAGTGGAAGTGAAGCAGGTGGAGATCCCGGAGCAAATGGTCCGCGCCATCTCCAAACAGGCCGAGGCCGAGCGCGAGAAGCGCGCCAAGATCATCCACGCCGCCGGCGAGATGGCCGCCGCCGTGAAGCTGCAGGAGGCTGCTGCCATCCTGAGCAAGGAGCCGGTCTCCATCCAGCTGCGCTATTTGCAGACTCTGACCGAAATCGGCGTGGAGAAGAACACCACCATCGTGTTCCCGCTCCCGATTGACATCTTTCAGAAACTCTTCCCGCAGGAGACTCGCGGGGGCGGAGCAGCAAAAGCCGGCCCCGCAGCCGGCGGGACCGGCGCTGCGTGAAGAGGTTACCAAGAAAGGGAATGGCGTCTCCGCGGAAAGCTGCGGAGGAGAGGCGTGCCAAGATAAAATAGAGTGAAGAAGTAACGATGCCGAAGGCAGCGAAAGCACGAGAGAGGGAACTGATCTTGGAAAACCGTCAGGTGGTCTGGGTATTCCTTGGGGTCGCGATGCTCTGCGGCGTGTTCTTTGCGCTCGGATATGTGGTGGGAGTTCACACCGCCCCGGAAAGTGCGGCGAGACCCGCGGTGCAGCTGGGCGCTTCGGGAGAGAGGCCCAGCGCTCTGCCCCCGCCGACCTATATTCCGCGCAATCCAGCCGCAGCAGCCGCGGAATCGCCGTCCGTTCCGGCCGATACCGATCTCAGTTTTTACCAGAGCGTAGAAGAGAGCAAGGCGCAGGAGCCCCTGGCTGCCGCGGGCGCAGAGAGTGCTGCTGCGTCCGGTGCCGCAGCGGGCGGACGACTGAACGTGGTGCCGCCGCCCCCGGGTTTGCTGGTGCAGATTTCGGCGCTCAGCAGGCGTGAGGACGCGGAAGGTCTCGTAGCTTTGCTGAAGGAGAAAAATCTCCCGGTGCTGGTGACCTCCGCCGAGAATGACACGCTGTATCACGTCGTGGTAGGTCCCTATGCGACCGACGCGGAGGCGCAGCGCGCCAAGCAGGCACTGGAAAAGGACGGTTTCCGCCCCTTCATCCGCCGCTGATCGCGGCGAAACGTGCGCCGCTCCTCGCTGGATCGCCCGTCGCAAGGTATTGGCCCATGCTGTTGCGCTGCGCTCTTGGCGGCACCCGTCACACGTGTCAGCGGTTCCATCCGTACCTTGGGCGGAACACTTGGTTACTGCGCGGATCGGAGGATCAGAAGGAGGCTTTGGAGGGCTGGGCGGCAAGCGCCTGAAGCTGACTGAAGACTTCCTTGACCTGCCGCTCGGTTTCGGCCAGCGAGTCCGACGTATCAATCACAAAATCCGCCATACGTTTCTTTTCATCGCCCGAGATCTGAGCGGCCATGCGGGCGCGCACGTCCTCTTCCGACAGGCGCGAGCGGGAGACGTATCGCTCGACTTGCTGTTCCGGCCGGCACCAGACCACAACGATCTTGTCGAAGCGGCGGTGCTGGCCCGCCTCGAACAGGACTGCGGACTCCACCAGCACGACCGCGTGCGGGTTCTTGGCACGCAGTAATTGCACGTGCCGGTCAATTTCGCGTAGTACGGGAGCATGTACGATGGCGTTCAAGTGCTTCAGCTTGTCCAAATCATGAAAGACGATCCGGGCGAGTTTGGCGCGGTCGAGCTGCCCGGTGGCATCCACGATCTCGGGTCCAAACGCGCTCACGATCCGGTCGTAGACCACCGTGCCCGGCTGCATCAGACTTCTCCCGACGTCATCCGAATTGATGGTCACGGCTCCGAGCGAGCTAAACAGAGCGGACACCGTCGACTTGCCCGAGCCAATTCCACCGGTCAAACCCGCAGTGATCATCGCCACTCAGCCTCTCGGCGCGGATCCCGTCCGCGGCCGCGCTCCTAAAAATTAAACATTCTAGCACGTCTCCAAGACGCAGAACGGATCCGCTCTCACCCTGCTATGGAGACTTCCGGGAAACGCGGGAAGGAAAGAAAAAAGTTACCAAGAGGAAAAACGATGGCGCATTGAGTCCGGGAAGAAGCCGGAAAGAATTCCGCTCGAACCGCTTGCGGCGGCCGACGCCTCCGCCTGCTCCCGGACCGGCCGCTTGCAAGCAGGCTGGCCCGGGTTGACGCCGTTCTTAGTGCGTGAAGAAGAAACACCCCAGCACAGGAATTTCTTCCTCTGACGCGAACATCGTGATCAGTCCGTCGTCGCCTCTCGCAAGCTGCATGGGACTGCCCTGGCAGGACGTCGCCTTGTAGTCCACCAGCTTCAACGGGATATCGCCCTTCGGCGTATTGGCGGCAGCCTGGAACGAAAAATAGGCAAGAATCCCGGCTTTCACGCAGCTCTTGCTCGAGACCGAGATTTCCACCACGGTTTGGGAACTGTCGGCCTTATCCGGCGATGTAGCGATCTGGACGTCGCCGTCCGCCAATTCGACCGCCAGGCCTTTTTGCGAGCCCGTGTAATTGAGAAACTTATTCGGAAACGACACGTGCACGAGGGCGCTGGTCAGTTGCGTACCTTCCGGACCGGAGAGCGTCACCGGAATGTCAATCGGCTCTCCTGGCCGCGCCGCCGCAACGCCCACGTTGAGCTGCACCGAGTTGTCTTCCGCGCTTTGACTGCTTGGCGAAGCCTTTGTGGGAGGCGGAGGCATTCCCGCGTCTTCCTGCGCCACCGCCGGCTGGGCGGTTAGCGCGCAAACCAACAGCAGCAGCGCCACCAGAACTCCGCTGGCAAAACGCCGCGTCGTGTAAAACAAAGATATAGTGCTTAACATGTGTGCAAGTTCTCCTCCGGGCTGCCTTCGCCCGCCGTCACAACGCAAAGTCTTCTCCAGAGCATGTGGAGGCCGGTCTGCTCCGGACGATCCCATCGAAAACCGAACCAGATAACCGCATGCAGTATACCCCAATGCCGGCCCGGAGGAAACAAAAACGTTCAGTCAGCCAAGGCCCGTCAGTATGACGAGGTAGGCATCCTTTCCGTTGCTTCGTTTTTTCAAACCTGCGCTTCAATCGGTCAACGGGGTCACCGAAAGATTGTCGATCCAGACCTTCCCCGCGAGCCGGTTGTTGAGCTTGGCGCTCTGGCGACGCCGCAGCACCACCTGTACGACGCGCGTGTGGGGACCCGTCTGGAAGTCCACCTGCTCCCGAGTCCACGGGTTGGTTCCGACACGGTTTTCCGTTGTCCGCTCCCAAGATTCTTCCGGAGGTGCCCCTTGCGTGGCGACGGAGAGATACAGTCCGTTGTCCGTGGAGATGTTCTCGGTCTTCAGAAAGCCCACCCAGCGATAGCGCTGGCCTGGCTCCACGGGGACCCACTGCCGCACCGCCGCGAACTCGGGATTCGCGGTGCCGTCAAAGGTGACCCGCAGAGAACGCCCGCCATGCTGCGCAACGGAACTGTCCAGCTCGATTCGGAAGCCCGCTTCCGGGAAAAACCGCCAGTCCAGGCCTCCATCCCGCAACGGGGCTTCAAAGTCGCCGTTCGTCATCCGGTCGGCTTGCTTCTGCGTACCGCCCGCGGAGGCTCCGGACACTCGCAGCAGGTCGTCCCACGCGCGGCTCGCCTCGGGGCCGAGTCCAGCTTCCGCCAGCGAGTTAACGAATGCGGAGCCGATACTCAGCACGTCCCTTTTGCGATCTTCCGTGGGAGCGCGGGCGATTTCCTCCCACACGGGAAGCGCCGCCGGCAGATCGTTCCGGGTCCACGCCAAGAAATAGAAGTAGTCCCTCTTGGAGTCCGGGTCGGAGGGCACCAGGTCCGCCAAAACCCGCTGCGGGTCCGCCAACAGCTTCCAAGCCAGCGCAAATAGCGGAGCGCGCAGGCTGGCGTCCTGGGCTGCGGCTGCGCGCAGCAATGGGAAGGCTTCCTCGTTGCGTTGCTGCAGCAACAAGAAGTTGCCCAGGCGCCAGGCGAAAGAAGGGGAATTGGGAACGGCCACCAAGGCGCCCCGCAACGTCGCCTCTTCCAATTCGCTAGTTCCCAACCGGCTGTACACACTGGCCAGCCCGTCCCATGCCAGCGGGTCCAGCGGATTGCGCGCCAAGGCCTGACGATAGCTGGCCGCGCCCTCCTCCAGCTCTGTGCGGTCAAAGGACAGCAGCTTGGATCGCGCCAGCAGCCGCCACCCTAGCGAATCGGCGCCGGACCATTGGAGGAGCCGCGGAAGGTTTTCCTGGGTGGGGTGAGTCACCACCCATACCTCCACCGCCGAGACGGCTGCGGCCAGCAGATAGATTATTCCTCCAGCAAGCAGGAGAGGCCGCGCCGCCCAATGACTCATCGCAGAGACCTTCCGGCGAACGGTATACCACGCCACTCCGAAAATGAAAAAGCCCCGAACCATCGGGGCTCAGCTCCATTTGCCACAACCGCTACAGCGAATCATGGAACTGACGTGCTCAGGACGGAAATTCCTTCCGGATCGTCCGCGCCACCGCTGTTGAGCAGGAGCGCCGTCGCGGTCGTGATCACAGCAGCTCCGGAAGCCAGCAACACCCACAGGGCAGTTCTCCGGGAGCGTGGAGCAGCGGAAGCGCTGGCGGCAGAAGCAGGAACTGTCGGCGGCGCAGCGGCCATCGCGAACAGCGCCGACTGCCCCGCCTCCAGCGAAGTCAGCCGCGCTCCGGTCGGGTCCACGACGCGGACGGTCCCCTTGGCAACCCCGACACGAGCCTTGCCCTCATGGAGCGAGACGCTGGCAGAACTGCCGGGCATGGGTTCCAGCCGGAGCGTAGAGGCCAGAAACACCGGAGCGTTCTCCGCAGAAGCGAGAAAATCCATTTGCCCTCGTTGCAACTGAACCTCGCCGGCAGAGAATTGCGCGGCCGAATTGGGGCCCATGACTACACGCGCGCCCGCCTGGTACTGCACCACCGCCCGGCCCGCCAGAGTCGAAACGAGGTCGCCTGCAAACAGAGTCGTTTCGGCGGGTGCGGCAGTCTCACCAACCTGAACACGTCCATAG
>JBGPJR010000124.1:0-5969 GCA_041485545.1 Terriglobia bacterium | reverse complement strand
GCTGCCGGCGCTTGCCGAGGAATCCGGCTATTTCTTTTTCGAGAGCCGCCGTTATGGGAAGACCAGCAACCGCAGCCTCAGCGAGCTGACCTTGGATTGGCTGAACGAAACCTTCGGGGGACAGGAACGCATTGGGCCGCGGGTGTGGCTGCGGGAACAGGACAGAATCACGGGTGAGTGCGTGTCCAGCAAGCTGCGCGCCAGCGGCGCACAGCTTGTCGTCGCGGTGAGCCTGGGCGTTGGAGGCAACGAGAGCAAGCGCGTGCCGAGCCCGTTTGAAGAACTCCTACTAACGAACTTGCTCCAGGAGGGCTGCACCGTGCTTCTGGACAAGGGTGCGGGGGAACAGGAGCTGGCTCGCGCGAACCGGTTAGTGGCCGCCGTTCAACGGCTGGGCTGGGCCGTGGAGCAAACGGACGCAACGTCTATGCAAACGCTTCTCACGCGAGACGACGCGCTGAATTGCCGCCTGCTGACCTGGCAGGGAGGGATTGGCGCGTGGAGCGGCCTGATTGCGGCCAGCGATCAGTTCATCGGCTACGACTCAGCAGGACAGCACATCGCAGCCGCGCTGGAAGTGCCGACCATCGACATCTTCCCCCGCAGTGCCGCTGCGTTGTTTCGGCAACGCTGGCGGCCTACCGGAACGGGCGCGGTCGGGATTGTAGTCGAAGGCGAGAGCGGGAAGGAGTCCACCCCAGAGGGTGTGCCAGAGAGTGTGATTGAGCAGGTGCTGCGGCACACGCGGGAGGTAAGTCGCGACCGCGGCCGCGCCTAACATCCGAGACGCCTACAAATGGTTATCTCTGCGCTGGAGCGGAGGCCGCTGCGCCTCCACCGCGGGGACCGCCCTGGCCGCCGCCGATAAACATGCCGCCGCCAAAACCACCGATGCCGCGACCACCCAAGCTCTGGGTATCCAGCAAGCCGTAGGGCATGAGCGCTCCCGCCGAGGGCGCCAGTTTCACGGCGTCCTCAATCTCCTGCACTTTGTCGCGCTGGCCAGCCGTGAGCACGCGCATGGCATTGTCGTGGTAGGTGGTGGTCTCGTCCTGAATCTGCTGCTGCAGCGCCTGCTGTTGCAGCGCAATGGCGCCGATTTGAACCGGGTCGGCGCCGGAGGTCTGCATGATGGTCCGCCGCTGCTTCTCCAAGTCCTGAATCTGCTGGTTCAGCTCTTTCATCTTGGCCAGGTAGGCATCCCGGACATCGCCCAATTCATTGTATTGGCGGTCGGTCAGGTCCAGGACGGTCTTAATATCGCCGCCTCGTTGCGGACGATTCGGCTGCGGCGTATTTTGCGCACGGGCGATGCTTGCGAGCCACAGCGCGCAGAAGGCCACACTTACCACCATTCGGGTTTTCATATTCCGGCCACTCCTTCTTGGATCGGTTCCCTGCCGCGTCCTGAGCATTAGCGAGGTTCTGGCACTATTAGAACACGGATCGTGAGGAAAAAGTTGCCATGGTCTTTCAGAAAGCTCCCGGAGCCCGCTGGTCTTACCGCCCGTAGCGCTGGCGCAGGTAGTCGCCGAGTTGTGCTTCCAACTCCGGATAGTCGGATCGCAGGACGCTACGCAACGCCTCTGCCAAGCTCTGGCTGCGCAGCGCCTCCAACAGGTCTGGAAACTGGTAGTCGCCGTAGCGGTCGCGCATCATCTCCGCTGCGGCCAGAGACTCTCCGTAGGCCTGGCGTGCCCGGTCGGAGCCAAACCGCTCAAAGCTTTCTTCCAGCTCCGCAAGCGGAATCTGGCTGGACGTGGCGAACAGACGCGCGAGTTCCGGCCCGAACTCGTCGAGCGGCTCACCCGCTTCCATCTGCGCGATTCCCTCATTGAGCCACGTCGGGCAGCGCCCCTCCGTGATTTGGAAGATGAACGAATGCACCAGTTCGTGCTTCAGCACCCGCGCCAGCTCAGGCGAAAGGCCGGCCAGTCCCTGCACCGGAATGCGAATCTTGCCGTCGTTGACAGCCCCGGCCCAACGCGGCGCGCGGGTGATGTCGCTAAACTGCAGCGAACTGTAAAGAATCACCGAGACACGTTCGTTGGGAGAATAATTGAGGGCGATCTGGAGTTCCGTGAACTGACGCTCCAAAGCCTCCAGGATCTCCCGGGCAAAACCGGCCGGAACTGCAGAGCCTTCCCAGCTGAGGGCAAAATGATAGCTCCCGGCCTGTTGCAGGCGGCTTTCCACCGCGGCTTCCTGCTCGGCACGGTCAATGCGCTGCTGCAGGGCAAGACCCGGGCGAATGGCCTGGGCCTGCTTCCAGTACCACACCGCCCGTCCCGCCCCGTCGGAAAAATAGTATGTGTTGCCGAGCAGGACCAGCACATCGGGCGAATCCGGCGCCACGTTTTGGGCGACTAGCAAGTGGCTGAGGGCTTCGCGATACTGCCGCCGCGCGAGATCGATTTCGGCGGCAATCAACAACGCGTTGCTATCGCGGGGCGATAGCTGCACGGCTTGTTCTGCCCAGCGGCTGGCTTCGCCCAATTGTTTCCGGCTGGTCTCGTAGGCGGCGGCAATCAGAAGTGCGTTGAGGGCATTCCGGAGCTGCATCTCTCCGCCCTTTGCTTGGCCAGTCAACTCCGCTAGCAGCCGGTCGTCTACGGCTCCATCGTGGACGATCTTGTCAATCCAGACGCCGTCCAGCGAGAGATGAATTTGCGGCAACGAATCCACTTTGACGGGCGCCGCAGGAGCCGCTCCCGTGGTCAGCCCGCCGCCCTCGGGCGGCGGGCCGCCCCGCTCGATTCGTTCCACCAGCGAACTGGGAATGGAAACTCGCCCTGCCTCGCCCTCGTAAGTAACCAAGCCGCCGCGCTCGGTGACGGATTCGGCGACGATGCTGCGGCCGTTCTTGAGGACGATGGTGTCGGCGGTGCAGAGGGCCGCCCACAGGAGCAGTGTTAAAACTGTCAGAAGGCTTGTCGTGTACTTGACGGAGTGCAGCTTCCCCATTTCAGACCAGCTCACGAAGAAAACGCTCCTCAGACGGAACGCGGCGTCATTCGCCCCAGTGTAGCCCAACTCGCTCCCGAAGCGTGGAATCTCGGGAGAGCTGATCCGCTGGAGTCACTGAGCACTGGACACCGTATCAGAACGTTCCGTCTACACTAGCCCACAGGTACCAGCAGGCCACGGAGCGGAAGGGCTTCCATCTGCGGCCCAGCCGCTCCAGCGTGTGGGCCGAAGGTGGACTGCGGAACCCATAAGCCTTCTGGGCCGCTTTGCGAATCCCCAGATCCTGCAAGGGCAGCACGTCCGTGCGGCCGAGGCAGAACATCAAGAACATCTCCGCCGTCCAGCGGCCGATTCCTTTGACTTGCGTGAGGTGCCCGATGACCTCCTCATCCTTGAGCACGGCGAGGCGCCGCAGCGGGAAAGAACCGTCCAGCACCCGTGCCGACAGGTCTTTGAGATAGGAAATTTTCTGCTTGGAGAGACCTGCAGCGCGCAGGCGGCTCTGCGGCGTGGAAATGATTTGCCCCGCAGTTGGAAATCGGCCCGAAGGATACAGCGCGCGGAAGCGCGAAAGAATCGTGGCGGCGGCCTTGCCGCTCAACTGCTGATAGAGAATGGCCTCCACCAAGGCGCGGAAGTAGTGTCCGCGAGGGGTCGTGCGCAGCTGGCAGGGTCCGATCCGCGCAATGAGCCGGGCCAGGGCGGGGTCCGAGCGACACAGCTCCTGCGCCGCCTGCTCCAATAGCGCGGCGCCGTTTGCGCTCTGTTGCGTGTCAAAAATCATCGGCCTGAATCTCGTATCTACTCTAAGAGCGCGACCTTAGCATAGGAAACTCGGCGAGGCCAAGAGCGCCGCTGTAACCGGCGCACTGCGCACTGGTCCGCACAACGAGTTGGGGGGACTGGACAAGCTCCGGGCTCCCTCAGTTTTGGACGCTGCATTCCCCTATCGGGGCTACCCCCGCGTTGCTGCCGGCCGGTGTTTAACAAAAAGAGGGGTGAATGCAGTTCGCCTCTGCAAGAGATGATTCACGAAGCGAGAAAGAAAGGATCAGGCCATGAAACCAATATTCTTACACACCGGACTCTTCCTTGCGTGTGCGTCGCTGTTCGCCGTTCCGTCCTGGAGCGCTGCGATCCCCCGGGCAGAGGGGTTTGTCGGTTACTCTTATCAAAGCCTGGATACATCCATGAACCGGCTGAGCGCCAACGGGCTGCAGGCCGCCGGTACCTACAACCTCCACCAGGGATTGGGAGTGGACGCGGACTTCGGCGCTCAGTTCCGGTCTACCCAACTGGATGAACCGGTGAAGGAGACGTTTTCCTTCCTGTTCGGACCCAGCTACACGTCCTCCGTGCATCACGTCAATCCTTTTGTTCACGCCCTGTTCGGAAGCATGACGGAGCACGACCAGCCAGTGAACCGGGGGACCGACTTCGCGATGGGTTTTGGCGGAGGACTGGACATGCACTCGACACCTCATTGGGCGCTTCGGGCGATTCAGTTCGATTACATTCCCCGGCGCCTCGCCGACCTGAACCGCTGGGATCAGGAGATCCGCGTAGGCGTGGGTCTGGTGGTTAAATAGAACCCGGTCGCAGGGAACCGTGGCGGGTTTGATTCTGCGGAGGCGGCGTTCCCGTCCGAAAACTGGTGCGTCCCAGGCCGCCTCCGTGATACACTCCGCACAATAACCTGAACTGGAAGGAGGCCCGCATGAATCCCCAGATCCTCCTGGCAATGCCGGGCCAGCGGCGAGACAAGCTGCTGCACCTGCTGGGTCACTCCGGATTGGACGTCTCCCTCGCATCCACTTCCATTGAAGCGCGCCAGAAACTGACGCCCCCACATCCCTATGAGCTGCTGCTGGTGGATGCGGAACTGCCGGACGGCTCCTGGCGGGACCTCATCCCGCTGCTCGTTTCTTCCAACCCGCCCTGCGAAATGGTGGTCTGCTCGCGGAATGGAGACGAGCGTCTGTGGGCCGAGGCGATCCAGTGTGGCGCGTTCGATCTGATTTCCGAGCCATACGAACAGCAGGAAGTGATCCGCATCATACAGAGTGCCCTGGAAGGCCAATACATGCGGCAGTTTCGCGGGCAAATACAGGCCCGGGCTAGCTGAACGGGGCCGAAAACCAAGCGCTATCGATCCTACCCCAAAGTGGGTCCTTCCGTAGCCTATCGGGGCTATAACCGTTCGTCCTCCCGCAAGCGTCCTACTGTGTGACTGGCAGAAGCTCGTATGTGCCGTGCGGCGACAACGAGCACGAAGAAGGAGGGTATATTATGAAAACCGCGTTGATTACAGGATTGGCCCTTGCAGGCCTCGCGTTCGGCGGGGCGCTTTCGCCTGCGGCGCACGCGAGCGAGATGGACCACAAGACCATCTTCACCCTGTCCGCCCCGACGGAGATACCCGGCCGGGTTCTCGCTCCGGGAACCTATGTTTTCCAGGAACCGGAAGGGGAGGGCAATCTTGTGCGGATTCTCAATCAGAGCAACCACAAAGTCGTGGCGACGCTGGTCGCGATTCCGAAGAGTTTGACCGTCGCGCCTGCCCAGGCGACGCTTGCGCTTTCGGAACTGCGGGGCGGCTCTCCGCAAAAGATTGAAGCGTGGTCCTATCCGGGCGACCGAACGGAAGAGGAGTTTGCGTATTCCCACCATCGCCCGATGTAGATGCTTCGGAGCGGTGCAGCAACGGTTCAGGCGGCGGACAGCGGAGCACGATCTGTGGCTGCTTTCCCAAAGGGGAGCCTGTAGCTATAGCGGTGCTGTGCGCTGCTGAAGCCCCTGGTATAGAAAGTCCAGCATTACGGCCCGAGCGAGCGGCTGCTCTGCCATTTCTGCAGGGTCGTCTTGGCCTGCTCGATCTGAGCCGGCGTCATGCGTTCCGTGAGCAGGGCCCTAGCTCGTTCGCCGTTGGCTTTGACGTTGGGATCCTGCTGCTCGCTGGCAAGGGAAAACCAAAAATATGATTTCAAAAAATCCTGGGGCGC
>JBGPJR010000123.1:0-5971 GCA_041485545.1 Terriglobia bacterium | reverse complement strand
CTCTTCAAAGGAGCGGATCTTGGTGGGCACCACGCGGAGAACCATGCCCACGTTGCCGCGCTGCTGGAAGACGTTCACACGGAAGCGGCCCAGGCCCGCCACGCCGTACGCCAAGTCGAGCTCGGCCGACTCCTTGAACTTCTGCTTCTGGCGGTTTGTCATCATGCTAAACGCCATGTTCAGCATGTCTTCGGCGGTCAGCCGCTTCAGCTCTGAGAGCGGCAGCAGGATGCCGTCAATGCGCAGGTAGGGGAAGTTGCCGACCTTCAGATGCAGGTCCGAGGCTTTGCGCTCCACCGCGATTCTCAGAAGGTCATCAATCTGCATAAAAACACCTCGCCCCGTGAAATCTCCTGGGCAATTTGACCACAACCGATGAGGTGAGTCAATGAACCATTGGTCCCGCTTGGGGGTGTGCCTTTTAGGGAATCCGCCCCGTCTGTGGCCGGAGTTACCGCGTGGGTTCCTCGGCCAATTTCTCCTCGATTTTGTCGAGTCTGATCTTCGACAAAATCGGTTTCCTGAATCCGACCTGAGCTGACTCATCCACGGTCTCGGCGTCTCCTTTTTGCTTCGTGCAGGAACAGATTCTACAGCCGGATCTGATTTGGATGGGCATTTCCCCGACGTTACTCAACTCCAGCGTCAAGCGCCCGGAAAACGGCCGCCGCTCCTCCGCAATTCACATTCAAAACACGACTCGTCGCGCGCCCCTTGAGAACCGCTGCGAGGTCTGCTAGGATGTGTGCTCTTCGCGAAAGGATAGGCCCTTCCGTCCGGCATGAATCCGTGGGAAAAAATTCGGGAACATCTGCAAGGCCGCATCAGCCCGCAGGACTATTCCAGCTGGGTGGAGCCGGCGCGCTTCAGCCACGTGGAGGAAGACGTGCTGTTTGTGCGCGTGCCCAACAAGATGTTCCGCGACTTCTACGAGCAGCACTTCGCCGGGGACCTGCAGCAGGCCTTGCGCGCGCTGCCGCTCGGCATCGAGCGCATCGAATTTCTGGAGGCGCCCGCCGCGGTGCCCGCCAAGAAGGGGGCGCAATCGCAGGCCGTTTTTGATTTCGACTCGCCCCTGGCGCAGCTCAACCCGCGCTACAAATTCGAAACGTTCATTGTCGGCCCTTCCAACCAGTTTGCTCACGCCGCCTCGGATGCCGTGGCCCGCAACCCCTCCAAGGCTTACAACCCGCTGTTCCTCTACGGCGGCGTGGGACTCGGCAAGACGCATCTGGTGCAGGCCATTGGGCACGCCCTCGCCGAGCGCCGGTTGCGGATCTGCTACGTGACCACCAACCAGTTCGTCCACGAGATGATCAACTCCATCCGCTATGACCGCATGATCTCGTTCCACGACCGCTATCGCAATCTGGACGTGCTACTGGTGGACGATATCCACTTCGTGAGCGGCAAGGAACGCACGCAGGAGGAGTTTTTCCACACCTTCAACGCGCTCTACGAGGGGCAGAAACAGATGGTGTTTGCTTCCGACCGGTCGCCCAAGGAGATCCCGCAGCTGGAAGAGCGGCTACGGTCGCGCTTCGAGTGGGGCTTGATGGCGGATCTGCAGTTGCCCGACCTGGAAACCAAAGTCGCCATCCTGATGCGCAAGGCGGAACTGCACGGCGTCACCTTGCCGGACGACGTGGCGCTGCTGATTGCCAGCAAGATGCACGGCAACGTGCGGGAGCTCGAGGGCGCGCTCACCCGCCTGCTGGCCTACTCCTCCCTGACCGGGGTGGAAATCCGCGTGGGCATGGCGCAGCAAGTGTTGAAAGGGACGCTGGCGGCGCAAGAGCGCCTGGTCAACATTGAGGCGGTCCAGCAGGTTGTAGCCGAGGAATTCCGCATCCGTCCCGCGGACCTCAAAGCCCGGAGCAATTCCCGCAAGGTGGTCTACCCGCGCCAAGTGGCCATGTATCTCTGTCGCGAAATGGCCGCGGCCTCGCTGCCCGAGATTGGCCGGGCGTTCGGTGGCAAGCATCACACGACCGTGCTGCACTCGATCGAGAAAATTCAGGAAAGCAAGAAGACCAATAAAGAATTGACCAGGGTGCTTAACAAGCTGACGGATTTATTGCGATAAAGCTCCGTCTTCCTGAGATGGGCAGCGGCACAGAGTGGTTGTGGATCGGATGTGGGAAACTGTGGAAAAGCCGTCCCGGCGATCCCGCGGGTCTTCGGTTATGCACCGATTTCTACAGATGCTCCCCGAGAGCGGCCCAGTTTCCCAATGTCTGAATCGTTGAGGATACAGACGCTAGCGCAATTTCCCACACAACAGAACCTCTCATCATCATAAGATAGAGAGATGGCATAAGAGGTTTTGTACGGGGTTAAGGAGCGGGTGATGGAATTCACTGTACAGCGGGCAGAACTTGCCAAAGAACTGACTCTATTGCAGGGAGTCGTCGAGCGGAAAACCACTATCCCGATTCTTTCCAATATCTTATTGGAGGCACTCGCGGACTCCCTGCGGATCACGGCGACCGACCTGGAGTTGGGCATTCGCAGCTCCTGTCCCGGCAAGGTGAAAAAGGGTGGCGCCACCACAGTGCCCGCCAAGAAATTGCTGGATTATGTGCGGCAACTGGAGGAGCCGGAGATTCGCTTCAAACTGACCGAGTCGGCCAGCGGCGGATCGTTGCAAGTAACCTGCGGCCGGTCGCAAGTACGTATGGCGGGCATGGCGCGGGACAACTTTCCGGTGCTGCCGGACGCCGCGGGGAAGCTCGCGGTGATTCCTCCCGCCCTCCTGGCGAATCTAATAAGCCGGACCTTGTTTGCGATCTCCTCAGAAGAGTCGCGGTATACCCTGAACGCCGGCTTGCTGATCTTGAAACCCGAAACGATCACGATGGTGGCGACCGACGGGCACCGGCTGGCTCACGTGGAAACCGAAGGGGCGGCCCAACAGGGCTACACGGGGGTAAGCGGGGAACTGCGCGTGCTGGTCCCCAAAAAAGCCATGACGGAGCTGAGCCGCCTGCTGGGGGAGGTTCCCGAGGGAGCGAACGTAGAGTTCTACAAGGACGAAAACCACATCTTCTTTCGCATGGGGAGGCGACTGCTGATCTCGCGAATGCTCAGCGGGCAGTTCCCCAACTACGAAGCGGTGCTTCCGAAGGGCAACGACCGCGTGGTGGTGGTGGCGAAAGCGGAACTGGAGGCCGCTGTCCGGCGGGTCTCGCTGTTTTCCGACGAGCGGTCGCACTCCATCCGGCTGCAGTTCGGCAAGGACGAGCTGAAGATCGTTTCCACGGGCTCGGAGGCGGGCGAGTCGGAGGATTCCTTGTCCGTAGGCTACGCGGGACCTCCGTTCACCATTGGATTCAACTGGCAGTATCTGCTGGATTTTCTGACCGCGTGCGGAACAGAAAAGGTTTCCATGGAGTTTAAGGATGAGCAGAGCGCGGGGCAACTGCGGCCTGCCGAAGAAGAGATGCTGAAATACCGCTACGTGGTCATGCCCATGCGAGTCTGAGGAGTGCGTCCCCAGAGGGGCCCCCCGCCTTTGCGCGCGGCTCCCGATGGTCGCCTCGCGGAGTTTGCCGAGGGGCGCGCAGCAGGGTAGCGAAAATCACGAAAACGGAAACGAGGATAACAGTCGCGAATGGGTGACAAAGAACCAACGCTGGGGCGGGGCGACCCGGGCAGCCCGCCACCGCCGGAAGCTTACGGCGCCGAAAGCATCAAGGTGCTGGGCGGGATAGAGGCCGTGCGCCTGCGTCCTGCTATGTACATTGGGTCAACCGGCGAGATGGGCCTGCACCACCTGGTCTACGAGGTGGTGGACAACTCCGTGGACGAGGCCCTGGCGGGCTTTTGCACCGACATTGACGTAACCGTCCACTCGGACAACTCCGTCACTGTGGTGGACAACGGGCGCGGCATTCCGGTCGGGTATCACGAGGGCGAGAAGAAATCCGCCGCCGAAGTGGTCATGACCGTGCTCCACGCCGGAGGCAAGTTCGATACCAACAGCTACAAGGTCTCGGGCGGGCTGCACGGTGTGGGTGTCTCCGTGGTGAACGCGCTCAGCGAACGGCTGGAACTGGAAATTTGGCGCGACGGCTACACCTGGGAGCAGTCCTACGAGCGCGGCGTGCCGACCGGGGAGCTCAAGCAGGCGGGCAAGACCACCAAGCGCGGAACGAAAGTAACCTTCGCTCCCGACTCCACCATCTTCGCCACCACGGACTTCAACTTTGACACGCTCTCGCAGCGGCTGCGCGAACTGTCTTTCCTGAACAAGGGGCTGCGCATCATGCTGCGCGACGAGCGCAGCGACAAGAGTCACGAGTTTCGCTACACGGGCGGCATCGCCGAGTTCGTGCATCACCTCAACAAGGGCAAGACCACCTTGCACGAGAAGCCGTTCTACTTCGAGGGCACCCGTAACGCCGATGCGATCGGGGACGTGCAGATGGAGATCGCCATTCAGTACAACGACTCCTACTCGGAGACCGTCTTCAGCTTCGCCAACAACATCAATACCGTAGACGGCGGAGCACATCTGTCCGGCTTTCGCTCTGCGCTCACGCGCACCATCAACAACTACGGCACTGCCGCCGGGCTGTTCAAGGATGTGAAAGAGAACCTCTCCGGGGACGACGTGCGCGAGGGCCTGGTGGCGGTTATCAGCGTGAAGCTGCCGCAGCCGCAGTTTGAAGGCCAGACCAAGGGCAAGCTCAACAGCGACATCAAAGGCCTGGTGGAAGCCTTCATTAACGAGAAGCTGACGGAGGCGTTCGAGAAGACGCCGGCCGTGGCTCGCCGCATTATTCAGAAGGCGGTCGAGGCGTCGCGCGCGCGCGAAGCGGCCCGCAAGGCCCGCGACCTCACCCGGCGCAAAGGGGCCCTCGATTCCGCGTCCTTACCCGGCAAGCTGGCCGACTGCCAGGAGCGCGACCCGGCCCGCTGCGAGGTGTTTTTGGTCGAGGGCGAATCGGCCGGCGGCTCGGCCAAGCAGGGCCGCGACCGCCGCTACCAGGCCATCCTGCCGCTTAAGGGAAAGATTTTGAACGTCGAGAAGGCGCGCTACGACAAGATGCTCGGGCACGAAGAGATTCGCGCCATGATCACGGCTATCGGCACCGGCATCGGCCAGGATGACTTCGACATTTCCAAGCTCCGCTACCACAAGATCATCATCATGACGGATGCCGACGTGGACGGCTCGCACATTCGCACACTGCTGCTGACCTTCTTCTTCCGGCAGATGAAACAGTTGGTCGAGCGCGGGCACATCTATATTGCGCAGCCGCCGCTCTACTCGCTGAAGAAAGGCCGCTCCGAGCGCTACATCAAGGACGAAAAAGAGTTCAGCCGGGAGATCATGCGCCACGCCACCGAGGATCGCACGGTGGTCAACGCTTCCGGCGACCAGTTGGAAGGGCGCCGGCTGACGAAGTTCTTGAGCGACTTGGCCGAGTACGGCACTTACTTTGACAAGTTGGAAAAGCGCCTCCGCAACCGGCCGGTCATCGAACTGCTCTCCAAATCCGACCTCGAAAAGAAAGCCGACTTCGCTGCCAAGGACAAACTGGAACCACTGGTGAAGAAGATCGAGAAGCTGGGGCCGACGGCGCGGATCCAATTCGACGAGGAGCACAGCCTATACGAGATCGTCTTCGTAAACGGCTCCGGCTCGGAGAGAAAAATTAACTGGGAGCTGGCCTCTCTGCCCGAGTACAAGCGCCTGCGGACGCTGGCCAAAGAGATCGTTCCGCTCGACAAACCGCCCTTTGACATCCAGACCAATGGCTCCAAAGTCCGCCATGAAAACGCCGCGCAGCTGCTCGAATACATCCTGGCGGAGGGAAAAAAGGGCTTTACCGTCACCCGCTATAAGGGTCTCGGCGAGATGGACCCGGAGCAACTCTGGGCCACCACCATGAACGCCGAAACGCGCTCCTTATTGCAAGTCCGCCTGGAAGATCTGCCCCTGGCCGAAGAGATGTTCTCCACG
>JBGPJR010000122.1:0-6004 GCA_041485545.1 Terriglobia bacterium | reverse complement strand
CTGCGAATCATTGCCGGCGATGTGCCCGAGGCGCTGAAAAACAAGCGCGTGGTGGCGCTCGATCTCGGCTCGATGGTTGCGGGTGCGAAGTTCCGCGGAGAATTTGAAGACCGCTTGAAAGCGGTCCTCAAGGAGATTGACGAAGCGGCCGGACAGATCATTCTGTTCATTGACGAGATGCACACGCTGGTGGGCGCCGGAGCCGCCGAAGGAGCGATCGATGCCGGCAACATGCTCAAGCCGGCGCTGGCCCGCGGTGAGTTGCATTGCATCGGCGCCACCACGCTGAACGAATATAAGAAGTATGTGGAGAAGGACCCGGCGCTGGAGCGCCGCTTCCAGCAGGTGCTGATCACCGAGCCCACCGTCGAAGACACCATCGCCATCCTGCGCGGCCTGAAGGAGCGCTACGAACTGCACCACGGCGTGCGCATCAAAGACTCGGCAATTGTGGCGGCCGCAACACTCTCGCACCGTTACATCAGCGACCGCTTCCTGCCCGACAAGGCTATTGACCTGATGGATGAGGCCGGAGCGGCGTTGCGCATGCAGATCGACTCCATGCCGGTCGAGATTGACCAGATCGAGCGGCATGTGCGGCAGCTTGAGATCGAACGCCAGGCCCTGGCGCGCGAGAAGGACCCCGCTTCGCGCGAGAGGCTGCAGCAGATCGAGCAGCAGCTGGCGGGACTGCGCGAGCAGGCCAACGTGCTGAAGTTGCGCTGGCAGACCGAGAAAGGGTCGCTCGGGAAGACCAACGAGCTCAAAGAAAAAATCGAGAAGCTGAAATTCGAAGAATCCAAAGCGGAGCGTGAAGGCGACCTCGGCAAGGTGGCCGAAATCCGCTACGGCTCGCTCGCCCAGTTGGAAGCCGAGCTGGAGCGGCTGACGCAGCAGCAGGCCGAGGTACAAAAGGGTCCGCGCATGCTCAAGGAAGAAGTGGATGAGGAGGACATCGCCCGCATTGTGGCCAAATGGACCGGCATTCCGGTTTCCCGCATGCTCGAAGGGGAGATGGCCAAGCTCGTCCAGATGGAAGAGCGGCTGCGGCAGCGCGTCATTGGGCAGGAGGAGGCGCTCAGCCGTGTCGCCAACGCCGTGCGCCGGAGCCGCTCCGGGCTGGCCGATCCGCGGCGCCCCATCGGCTCGTTCATCTTCCTCGGTCCGACCGGCGTCGGCAAGACTGAGCTGGTGCGGGCGCTGGCCGAGTTCCTCTTCGATGACGAGCACGCCATGGTCCGCCTGGATATGTCCGAGTACATGGAGAAGCATTCGGTCGCGCGGCTGATCGGCGCGCCACCTGGCTATGTGGGCTACGAGGAGGGCGGTCAACTCACCGAGCACGTGCGGCGGCGGCCTTACTCTGTCGTGCTGTTCGACGAGATCGAAAAGGCGCATCCGGACGTCTTCAATTCCCTGTTGCAAATCCTGGAGGACGGCCGCCTCACGGACGGCAAAGGACGCACGGTGAGCTTCAAGAACACCATCCTGATCATGACTTCGAACGTCGGCAGCACGTTTCTGCAGCAGATGGGCTCCATCGGATATCACCCCGTCGAAGAGCGGGAAGGGAAGCTGAATGATCTTCGCCAACGGCTCGACGAAGCTCTGCATCAGACCTTCAAGCCGGAATTCCTGAACCGGATTGACGACATCGTCTATTTCAATCCGCTCGGCGAGAAGGAAATCGAGCAGATCATCGAAATCCAGGTGGAGGGTCTGCGCAGGCTCCTGGCCGAAAAGAAGGTGCGGCTGGAGCTGCTGCCTGCGGCCAAGCAACTGCTGTTCCGGCGCGGCTATGACCCGAGCTTCGGAGCGCGGCCGCTGCGGCGCGCCATCCAGACGCTCATCCAGGACTCGCTGGCGCTGAAAATGTTACAGGGAGAAATCGTGCCGGGCGACGCGGTCTCCGTCGACGCGGACCTCGACAAGGGCGTGATGAAGTTCGAGAAGGAGCAGCCCGTCAGTACCGCTACTAACCCGGTCAGCGCCGCCGCGAATTAGACGGAAACGCCAGCCGCCTGCCCGCATCCCATCGACTGCGCGGGGAGCTACACCTTTGTTCCCCGCGCCGACCTTTCGGTCCCATCTGTCTCAAGGTTGGCTGAACTGTCCAAATTTCCGACGGTCGCCCCCAACCACCGCCACCATGCGGCTCCTATATATCTTGCTGATTATGCGTTGGTTACAATCAACTGGTCTGCCAGAGTAAATCTGTCCGAGCCAAGCAACGTCAATCCAGGTCCGCTTAATCAACTCTCTCATTCTAAAACTAGTTAACTGCCATAGATTGGGACTGGCACGGGAACTGCTCTATTAGGTCCTAGTAGTACTGAGACTACATGATTGGCGCGCAGCAGAGCAGAGAGGCAGAGGAGATGACCATGACTTCACTAGGAACCAGCATTCGCGAGCCCAGGATTCGGGTGTTGATAGTAAGCAGCAGTCGGGAAGAGGCGGAAACGCTGTGCCGGTTTCTGCGCGCCTGGGACTTTGAGCCGGTCCAGGCGGCTTCGGCCGAGGACGCAGCGGCGGTGGCCCGCGAGCGGGGCGTCACCATTGCAATTGTGGCAGTGGAGGGGCGGAATCGCCGCAGCCTCAAGCTGGTTCGGGCGATGCGGGAGGCGAGCGCTGTGGAGACGATTTTGCTGGGGCGCGACGGTTCCGCAGAGTTTGTGACCGAGGCCTTTCGCGCCGGAGCCTACGACTGCTTGATGCAGCCAGCGGATTTCCGGCAGTTGGGGCGGGATCTGAATACGTTGCGCGAATCGTTCTGCCGCCGGTTGGAAAGAAGCGTTTGGACTGCCGAGTGGGGCCCGGAATCGGTTGTGGAAGGGATGATCGGCGTCAGCGCCCCCATGCGGGCCGTGTTTGCGGCAGTGCGGCGTCTGGCCCCGGACAGCTCGCCCGTGCTCATCACGGGACTGACCGGAACCGGCAAGGAGCGTGTCGCGCAGTCCTTGCACTCGCTGCGCGGGAAGAGCGATGCCCCGTTGGTGATTTACCGCTGCTGCGGCGTTTCCGAGGCTACGGCAGAATGCGAACTGTTCGGGGTTCGCGGCGAGACGGGCCCCGCGGCGATGGCGGCGGATTCAGAAGCGACGGCGGGAGCGTTCGAATCGGCTCGTGGGGGGACGTTGGTTCTGGATGAAATCGCGGACCTGCCCCTTTCGGTGCAAGAGAAACTGCAGGAAGTTTTGGAGCGCGAGACTGCGGAAGCCGGGCCCAGCCCGGTTCGACTGCTGGCGACGAGCCGGTTCAACCTGTTCGAGGCCGTGCACCAGGGGCGATTCTCCCGGGCGCTGTACAGACCGCTGAGCGAGAACATCATCCATCTTCCCTCCCTAGCGGAGCGAATGGAGGATCTGCCGCTGCTGAGCCGCCACTTCCTCAGGCAGTTCAATCAGGAGTTCGGCGAAGAGGTGCGGGGCTTTTCCTCCTCCGCTGAGTGGGCCCTGCTGAACTATCGCTGGCCGGGCAACGTCCGGGAGCTCGAGAACGTCATCGAGCGGGCATGCCTGCTGGCGGACGGGCAGCACATTGAGGTGCAGGACCTTTCCATCGCCTACACCAACAGCGGGAACTGGTCCGAGCAACTGGGTGGGAGGGTCGCAAGGCCGGACCGTAGTGCAACCAGCACGGTCGTGAAGAAACCGACTCGATCGGCGATCATCAAGAAGTAGGAGCGCCGGAAGCCACGGTTAGACCCGGAACGGCGTGGCTTCGGCGGGTCGGAATCCAACCCCTCGTCCGGCTTGGCCGCCCCAACAGTGCCAAGATCGGCACATTCCCCATGCCGTCTCCAAAACCACAAAGTGGTAGACCGCAGCATGCCGAAGATACGCCCGGGGGAGGCTGGCCAGAGCGGTCGCCTGTGTTGGTGAAAGGAGAACCCATGAGCGGTCCCGGCGGTGCGCAGGCGATGACCGGAGAGTCCCTGCTGCGGATGGGCCGGTCTCTGAAGATTCTGGCCGTCGTAGTGATTCTGACGCTCTCGGTGGGCCTGGAGATCGTCAGCTATACGGGCTGGCAGGCTGGCGGATTGCTGAACGAAGTGCTGGGCGAGCGCCGTGATCTGCTGGCCGGCTTCGCGTTCCTGATGCTGCTGACGGTCGGATACCTGGTGGGCAAAGGCTGGGCCACCACCCGCTATCAGGGAGTGTTGATTCACCAGCTGATGGAAGAACAGGCCGTGGCCCGGGCACTGCGGCTGGACCCCATCCTGGAGTTTCATCACCCGCAGGTCTGCCGGGAGATCCTGACGCGGCAGGCCAGCTACGCGACCCGGATGAATTGCGGTCTGGCGCTGGTCGAGCTGACGCTCCAGGAGCTGCCCAAGATGTGGAGCGCGCCCGAGACGCGTTCCGTCATGGAGGATTTCTTTCGCGAGCTCCGGCTGCAATGCCGGCCGCTGGACTTTTGGGTGCGCTGGACGCCGAATGCTTTGCTGCTGGTGCTGCTCCAGGTGAACGAGCAGGATGTGGCCGGGGTGGTGTACCGGCTGCGGGGCCGCTTAGAGCGCTGGTGGGACCTGCAGGACTCGCTCACCGCCGTACCGCGCCACGAATGGCGCTACCTTACGGTGCCGCGCCTGGGCGCGAGCGGAGACATCCTGGAGGAAGTTCGCGGATTGCTCGAACCGGACAACTTTGTGTCCACGCCCATGGCTGATGTGTGGCAGCCGAAGACAAACCCGCCGGGCACGGGGAATGGCAAGGACACGACCAACGCGGGAGGAGAGCGCACATGAGTAATAGGAATCGCATGCAGTCGCTGCTGAGCGCCCCGCAGGCCGCGGCGGGAAAGGGCGCTTCGCCGCAATCTCCGCTGGGCGCGCGGACGGGTCTGCGCAGCGGGAGCGGCGCGAGCGAACGGCTGGTGCAGTCCGGGCGTTCCCTGAACACCCTGGCCGTTACCGTGATTGTTGTGCTCTCGGCGGGCCTCGGCGTCATCCTCTATAGCGAGTTGCGGCCGGGCGGAGCGTTGTCCGGTGTCCTGGCCGCTCCCAGGGAGCTTCTGGCCGGCTTTGGTCTCCTGATGCTGCTGACGGTCGGTTATCTGGTGAGCAAGCACCTGGCCGCCGGCCGCGACCAGCGAAGCCTCATCGAGCAATTGCTGGAGGAAGAATCCGCCGCGCGCTCGCTCCAGGTGAACCCGATTACGCAGTTCCACCACCCGGAGGTCTGCCGCGACATTCTGCTGCTGCAGGCCAGCCACGCCGCGCGGCTCGATGCGCCGCTGTCAGTCATGGAGCTGCACGTCTCCAACCTTGAAAAACTTTCGCACGGCGAGAACAGCGCGCTGGTGCCCGAGCTGATCCGCGCCTTGCGGGGCCTGGGGCGTCCCACCGACTCGCTGCTGCGCTGGAGCCCGGACTCCTTCCTGCTGGTATTCCCCGAGGTCACGGAAGAAGAGATGGCCACGGTGAGCGAGCGGTTGCGTAGGGAAATGGACCAGTGGGTGGAGGAGCGCCTGCCGGGCGCCAACCGTCCGGCGCTGCGCTGGCGCGGCTTTACCGAATCGAGTTTAGGCTCCACGGGCGATATTTTGGTCGAGACGCAGCGCCTGCTGGAGCGCCAAGGCCATCAAGCGAATCGCAGTGCCGCGCCCGGTGGTTCCCAAACCCGCCCCGAGAAGAGCAGCATCGGCCTGGCTTTGGAGGTGGAGATCCGCGGAGTCGACCGGAGAGGGAAGCCCTTCCGCGATAAGGTGGTCACGGAACGCGTGGCCGCCGACCGCATCTGGTTCCTCTGGAAACAGGAAGTGGCGGAGCAGACCCCGCTCACCGTCGTGGTCCCCGACCGGAACATCGAAGAGAGCGCGGAGCTGGCTCGCTGGATCGTGCGCGGCGAGGAGCGGGTCGCCGAGGTGCGCTTCGCTCGCACGCCGGAACGCTGGGTCCTCCGCGCCGACGCCTGACCCGCCGCGCAATTTCGACCGTTCCGATCCCACACGTGCGAGCACGTGTGGGGCACCCATGTTGACTTCAAACGCGGACTAGCTT
>JBGPJR010000121.1:0-6009 GCA_041485545.1 Terriglobia bacterium | reverse complement strand
GTGCCGGTGCCGGTGGGGTCGCCGCCCTGGATCATGAAGTCCGGGATGACGCGGTGGAAAATGGTGCCGTCGTAGTAGCGGCTCTTCTTCTTCGCGCCGGCCTTGGGGTCCGTATATTCCTTCTCTCCATTGGCCAGATCCACAAAATTCTTGACGGTCACGGGAGCTTCTTTTTCATAGAGCTCGCAGACAATGGTGCCCTGGTTAGTCTGAAACGTGGCGTAGAGCCCTGGCTTGCGCTTCTCCTGCGCCATTCCAGGGGTCGAAAACGCCCCCGCGACCAGCAGTAAACAAGCTGTCCCCAACATCAACGACGTCCGAATATCCATGATTCCTCCGAGTTTGGCAGTTCCAGCGGCCCAGTCGAGCCAAGTCCGGTTGCGCTGGGCGGTACGTAAGGATTATCCCGGCCAACGAAAAGCGCTGTCAACCCCGTTTTTGCCTGCCCGGCAGGCGCCAGCGGTTCCCATTGAACTGCCGATTTGCTCTGGCGGCAAGTTTTTCATTGTCAGCAGGCGTGAAATTCATTATTATCCGCGCTTTATCCAACCGATGCGAGTAGTGATGACCGGGAGCGGCAACCAGAAACGCCACGCGCCGGAAGCGCGCCTCAGCCGGGCGCAGCTTCTGCGCATGCTGGGAATCAGCGAGCGGCAACTGCGGGCGTGGGAGAAGCAGGGCTGGATCCGCCCGCAGCCCTCCGAGGAACGCCCGGAGACGGCCCGCTACAGCTTCGCCGAGGTCGCAACGCTGCGAGCGTTGCTGCGCCTGCGGCAAAGCGGCGTGCCGGCCAGTCGGCTGCGGCTGGTGTGGGTGGCCTTGCGGGACCGCCTGCATAAGGCTGGAATCCCAAGTCTGTGGAGCGCGCTGCAAGTCCACCAGCAAGGGAAACGCCTGTCCGTATACTTCCAGGGCAGCCGCATGGAGCCGCTCACCGGCCAGCTTTTGTTCGATTATCGCGACCACGGAGAGAAGCAAAGAGTGCCGCAGACGCTGGCGCGGCGGAAGAGTTCTTCGCCGGCTGATCGCAATCTACAGGCCAACCGACTGTTTTGGGCCGGCTTGCGCTACGAGGAGTCCCCCGACACCGTTCCCAAAGCGATCCGCGCCTACCAGCGCGCGCTGGAGCTGAACCCGCAGGCCATCGGCGCATCCATCAACCTCGGCACCATCTACTACCGGCAGGGTCTGTGGAAGGAGGCGGAAGCTTGCTACCGCGCGGCGCTTGCCGTGAATCCGACTCATGCGCTGGTGCATTTCAATCTGGCCAATCTGTTTGAGGAAACCGGAGAGCTGGCCAAGGCTCGCGAGCACTACGAAGAAGCCATTCGCCTGGACCCGAGCTATTCGGACCCGCGCTACAACCTGGCGCTGGTCTACGAGCGGCTGGGGCGTCATGGAAAAGCGTTCCAGCAGTGGCGTGCCTACCTGAGGCTGGACTCGCACAGTCCTTGGGCCGAGTACGCACGCACCCGACTGGAGGCCGTGCCGCTGCGGGTGCTTCCCTCCCGCAAGTCGTTGCCGGACGCGTAGACGGCGCGTAGGCCGCCGGCCACGCCACTGGTAGACTGGAGAGGGAGGCCAGTTGCGCATGGTGTGCCCCGTCGTGGAGCTGGTGCAAGCCAGCAAGCTCTACCGCGCCAATGGAAACGTTGTCTACGCCGTGCGCGAAGCCAACCTGGCGCTGGAGGCGGGGTCCTTCACCGCCATCGTAGGCCGCAGCGGGTGCGGAAAGAGCACGCTGCTGAGCCTGGCCGGCGCCGTGGATGTGCCCACCAGCGGCGAGGTGCGCGTGGAGGCGCGCTGCACGAGCCGCCTCAGTGACGACGACCTCAGCCGCCTGCGACGCACCCGCATCGGGTTTGTGTTCCAGTTCTTTCATCTGCTTCCGACGCTGACGGTCGCCGAGAACGTGCGCTTGCCCATCCTGCTCGGGGGGAAGCCCCCGACGCCGGAGCAGGAGCAGCACGTGCAGCAACTCCTGGAGCTGACTGGACTCCAGGGAAAAGCGGCGCAGTTTCCGCATCAGTTATCGGGCGGCGAGATGCAGCGCGTGGCGCTGGCGCGCGCGCTGGCGCACCGGCCGGGCATCGTGATTGCGGACGAGCCCACCGGCAACCTGGACAGCGCCAACGCCGAGATCGTGCTGGCGCTGCTCGGCCGCATCTGCCAGCAGTGGCACCATTCGGTCCTGATGGCCACGCACAGCCGCGAGGCGGCAGCCTATGCCTCGCGGGTCATCGAGATGCGAGACGGCCTGCTGCTGGGCTGCTAACCCGCAGCCGGGCCGCTTTCGTGAGACAATGGCCTGAATCCGGACGCGCACCTCCATGCGAATATTGGGCCAATTCTTTTATCCGTCCAACCAGCTCACGCTGCTGCGCCTGGTCTTTATCCCGTTTGTGATCCTGTCGATTGTTTACGACCGCTACCAGGCCGCCTTTGTGCTGGTCTTGATTGCTGGAATCACCGACGGCATGGACGGGCTGCTGGCGCGCCGCCTCGGTCAGCAGACCACGCTCGGCAAGTATCTGGACCCCATTGCCGACAAGCTGCTGCTGAACTCCGCCTTCCTGGCGCTCGCTGCGGTGGGGGCAATCCCGCTGTGGTTGGTGATCCTCGTCTTGAGCCGTGACGTCATCATGGTAACGACCTCGCTGGTGATTATTCTGGCGACCACGCAAAGACTGTTTCCGCCCAGCTTGTCTGGAAAGGCCAGCACGCTCGCGCAAGTCGCCACGGTGTTGCTGACGCTGTCCGCCCTGCTGCTGCCCCTCGGGCCCCTGGTGGTGCTCCAGCAGGTGGGAGTTTACACGGCAGCCGCCCTCACCATCGCGTCCGGATTGCAGTACGCGTGGCTAACGGCAGAGCGGCAGCGGGGCGCCGAGCGCGCTGCCAGTCAGAACCCGCAGCCTGCGGAAGAGGAATCACTTATGGAACCGGCCTCGCAGCCGACGCCGGTGGGCGAAAATCGGGTACACTGAGTTCGGTCTTACGAGAGGAAGCATGAAATCTCCGTCCGCAGATCCCGCTCCTGACTCCGGCGCTCCCGTTCGAACGGCGCACAGCGCGGAAAACGCGCTGGGAGAGGCCCCGGCGAGCGTCGGCGTGCTGATTGTGGATGACCAGGAAATGGTGCGCGGGTTGTGCCAGCAGGTGATGGAGTCGCTCGGGTATCGGCCCTATCTGGCGGAATCCGGCGCCCAGGCGCTGGAGCTGCTGGAGCGCCATCCGGTGGACATTGTCATCGCCGACCTGAAGATGCCCGCCATGAGCGGGATCGAGCTGCTCGAACGCATCAAGGCGCGGCATCCGCGCGTCGAAGTGGTGATCATGACCGGCTACGCCAGTGTTCCGTCTGCGGTGCAGGCGATGAAGCTGGGGGCCGCCGATTACATCGTCAAGCCGTTTGGCTCCGAGGAAATGAAGCGCCTGGTGGAGCGGCTGGTCCGCACGCTCGACCTGAAGGATGAGAACCGCTTCCTCAAAGAGCGGCTGCGGTCACGGCAGTCGTTCGGCAAGCTGGTCGGCCAGTCGCAGCAGATGCAGCTCGCCTTCAAGCTGATCCAACGAGTGGCTTCCAGCCGCGTTCCCGTCTTCATCATGGGCGAGAGCGGCACCGGCAAAGAGTTGGTGGCACGCTCCATTCACGAAAGCGGTCCCTGGCGCGATAAGCCGTTTGTCCCGGTAGACTGCGGAGCGCTGGTGCCCACGCTGATCGAGAGCGAGCTGTTTGGATACGTCCGCGGCGCCTTTACCGGTGCGGTGCGCAACAAGCAAGGCCTTCTGGAGAGCGCCGACGACGGAACGCTTTTTCTGGATGAGGTAGCGGAGCTGCCCGTGGAGTTGCAGACGCGGCTGCTGCGCGCCATCCAGGAAAAGGAATACAAGCCCGTGGGCAGCACCCGCCGCATCCCCTTCACCGCGCGCATCATCGCCGCCACCAATCGCGATCTCCAAACGGCCATCCAGCAGGGCAGCTTTCGCAAGGACCTCTATTTCCGATTGAACGTCGTTTCCATCACGCTTCCGCCCTTGCGCGAGCGCCGGGCCGATATACCGCTGCTGGCGGAACAGATTTTGCGCGATCTGGTTGCTCGCCGCGGAAACCGGAAAGCAGCCTGGGCGCTCTCCTCCGAGGCGCTGGACCGCCTGCTGGCGTATGACTGGCCCGGCAACGTGCGGGAACTGGAAAACTGTTTAGAGCGAGCTATGACGCTCGGCTCCGGGCCGCTCATTCAACCCTCCGATCTACCTTCCGGGGTGCAAGCCCCGCCGACCCGTACCGACGGTTCGCCCGAAAGCGTGATCCCGCTGGAAGAGATGGAGCGCCAGGCGATTTTGAGAGCGCTGGCCAGCGCGGGCGGCGACAAGATGCTGGCCTCCCGGCTGCTGCGGATCGGTAAGACCACCTTGTATCGCAAACTGCGCAAGTATCAGAAGCCATCGTGACGTCCCCGCGCCAGAGTGTCCGCCGCGCTGCGGGCGTTCGTCCGCTCCGATGCCGGAGCCAGTCTCTGACGTGATTCTCCTCACCGGCAAGCCAGCAGAGCTACTCCGCTCTGTTGCCGCGTCCCTCCGCCGCGGGAGCCGCGCGTCCGTCTCTTTGCTTCCGGCCACGTCCCGGCTGCTGGTGGCAGTCAGCAAGCCTAACGTGCGGGCGGTGCTGTTTCTCCTCTCCCGCGAAGAGGAAATCGAGCCGATCCGCTGGATGGTGCAGCAGACCTCTTCGGTTCCGGTCTTCGCTTTGCTTCCTAAAAAGGACGCCAGATTGCGCCAGCAGCTTCTGCGCGCGGGAGCGGCCGGAGTGGTGCAATTACGCGGCTTGAAAGGACCCCGCGCACAGCAGGAACTGGCGGGACTCGTTGAGATGCTCAAATCCCAAGCGGGCCCAAAGTATGTCGCCAGCCAGCGCATCGCCGCCGATTTGCACACTGCCCGTTCCGCTCTCACCGCCGTTCTGGGAAATGCGGAGCTGGCGTTGCAGAGCTGTTCTCGCTCCGGCCCGCTGCGCAAGCACTTGCGGGAAATTGTTCGCGGCGTTTATGAGATCGAAGACGCGCTGCGCCGCATGGAGCGAATGCTGCCGCCGCGCTGAAGTGCTGCGCGCACCTTTGCGCTCGTCGCTGTAGCGCTCCTCGCGATGCGCCCAGCCGGACGCCGTCGCGCTACGACGGGAGCCGCGCGCAGGGATTAGGATCGCTTGGAACGACGGTGGGTGACAAGATCACGCTCGCGCTCGACGCCACCGACGCGGCCCATCCGCGGCGCACCGGGATCGGCATCTATGCAGAAAAGCTGAGCACGGCCCTGGCGCGGATCGTCTCATCGGAGAAGGAACCGCGCGTCCGCATGATGCTGTGCTTCCGGCCCGGCCCGTTCCTGCGATGGGCCTGGAGAGATGCCTGGCCTGCGAACTGTTCCATCGCTCCCCTGCTCGATCCGTGGCTCCGTTTCCCTTCTGCCACGTTGTTCCACGGCCTCAGCCAGCGGCTCCCGGAGAATCGCTATCCGGCACAGGTGGTAACGCTCCACGAGCGCTTCCCGCCGGTCTCCGGGGACTATTCGACCCCAGACTTTCAACGCCACATGGGAGCGCGCATCAAACAGGCGCTCCGGCACGCGGACCGGGTGATCGCGGTCTCGGAAAGCGTGCGCCAGCAACTGCTCCGATACGATTCGGCCCTGGACGCCAAGGTTCGGGTCATTCATCACGGCGTGGACCCGCCCCAGCCTGTGCCGGAGCAGGAGGCGGCCCGGTTTTGCGAGCGTGTGCTCGGCTCGTCGGGGCAAAGATTTTTTCTGAATGTCGGTGCGATTCAGGTGCGCAAGAATATCACCAACCTGGCATTGGCGCTGCGGCAGGTGCCGGGATTCCGGCTGGTGGTGGCGGGCGGCGAAGGACACGGCTCGGACACGATCCGGGAATTCATTCACAAAGAGGGTCTGGGCGAGCGGGTCGTCTTCGTCGGACACCTGCAGCCGGCTCAGCTCCGCCTGCTCTACGCT
>JBGPJR010000120.1:0-6024 GCA_041485545.1 Terriglobia bacterium | reverse complement strand
ATATTTTGCGCCGGCCACCAGCGAACCCAAATCCAGCGCCACCACGCGCTTGTTCTTCAGAGCCTCGGGAACGTCCCCGGCCACGATGCGCAGGGCCAATCCTTCAACGATGGCCGTCTTGCCGACGCCCGGCTCGCCGATCAGCACGGGGTTGTTTTTCGTGCGCCGCGCCAGCACCTGAATCACACGCCGAATCTCTTCGTCGCGTCCGATCACAGGATCGAGCTTGCCCCTGCGCGCCAGGTCCGTGAGGTCGCGCGCGTAGCGCTCCAGCGCCTGGTATTTCTGCTCAGGATTGGGGTCCGTGACCCGCTGCGTCCCCCGCACGGTGGCGAGCGCCTTCAGAATGCCCTCATGCGAGACCCCTTGAGCGCGCAGCACCCGCTCGGCCGGATCGTCTTTCAATTTGGCGAGCGCCAGCAGCAGGTGCTCGGTCGAGACGTATTCGTCCTTGAAGTTCTTGGCCTCCTCGGCAGCCATCAGGAAGACGCGGTTCAGGGCCGGCGAGCCGTACTGCTCCGTCTGCCCCTGCACCTGCGGCAGCGCGTTCAGAGCGCGCTCCGCCTCCAGCACGATCCGGTCCGGCGGAATCCCCATCTTCTCCAGCGTGGGGCCCACGACGCCCTCCGGCTGAACCGCCATCGCCCACAGCAGATGCACCGGCTCGATAGCCTGATGGTTCTGCTGGAGCGCCTTCTGCTGCGCTTCCTGCACGGCTTCCTGAGCTTTGGCCGTAAACTTGTCGAATCGCATCTCGCCTCCTTAGCTCAGACATTATCAAAAAGGGGCGCTTCTTGGTCGACGAAAGCGCCCCGGTTTGCAGTCTCGGGGCACAGCCCCGCGCCGGTTACTTGGAGCCGTTCACCTTCACCTTGATCTGCTTGGGCTTGCTCTCTTGGCGCTTGGGCAGCGTCAAGGTCAGCACGCCATTGCTGAAGGCAGCCTCGATCTTCTCGGCCTCCACCGTGGGCGGCAGGCTGAAGCTGCGAGCAAACGTCCCGTAGCTGCGCTCCATGCGATAGAAGTTCTTCTCTTTGATTTCCTGTTCCCGCTTGCGATCGCCGCGGATGGTCAGGGTGTTGTTCTCCACCGAAATGTCCACTTCGTCCTTGTTCACGTCCGGCAAATCGGCCTTGAGTACGATGCTTTCCGGGGTTTCATAGACGTCTACGGGAGGCGTCCAGGCGCCGGTGGCCAGACCCTCTTCTCCGCCCCAGCCACGGCCCATTGCTTCACTGAAGATGCCATCCATGCGCTGGCGCAGGCTACTCAGCTCCCGAGATGGTTCCCAACGAATTAGGGTTGACATATACCTCTACCTCCTTGCAATCAATTTGATCCAGATGTCTAAGTCAACTAACATAATAAAATATGAGTGTGGTATTGTCAATATAAAAATTACAAGATATATCAATAAGTTACAAATAAACTGTTGGCCATCGTGTCTTCCCATCTTGCCATCTTGGCTCCCTCCAATCTTAGACCAGACGCCGAGCTCATCGCTGCTGTACCAAAGGCTCAATTACCTCGCGAATCCAGTTAAGTTGACGCTCCTCTCGGCACGTCCCTATAATGGCGTGCTCTTTTCAGGCGGGAGAGCATCACGTGTCACTCGATCAAGAGCTATGGGAGCAGCGTCGCGAAAAACTGCGCCGTATCGAGGGGCTGGGCTTTGCTCCCTACCCGCATCGCTTCGACCACACGCATACGCTAGAGGAAATTCACAACGTTCTTTCCGGCAGTTCGACGGAGCAGTTGTCCGTGGACAAGCCTCCTGTGCGCGTCTGCGGCCGCGTGCAGGCCATTCGTGGCCACGGCAAGGCCGGATTCCTGGATCTCGCTCAAGGCGGACAGCACCTGCAGATCTATGTCAAGAAGGACGCGGTGGGCGAGGCAGCCTTCGAGCTGTACCAGCTGTTGGACCTCGGCGACTTCCTGGGAGTGGAGGGGTACCTCTTTCGCACGCGCACCGGAGAGCTGTCCGTGCACGCCGAGCGGCTCACTTTCCTCGCCAAGGCGCTGCTCCCACTGCCCGAGAAGTGGCACGGTCTGCAGGATGTTGAAGCCCGTTATCGGCAGCGCTATCTGGACCTGCTGGCCAATGAGGAAGTGCGGAAGGCTTTTCTGATTCGCAGCCGCGTGGTCCAGGCATTGCGCGCGTCGCTGGACCGCCGCGGATTCATTGAGGTGGAGACGCCCATGATGCAGCCGCTGCCTGGCGGCGCGCTGGCCCGACCGTTCCGCACGCACCACAACGCGCTGGACCTGGATCTGTATCTGCGCATCGCGCCGGAACTGTATCTCAAGCGGCTGGTGGTAGGCGGTCTGGAGCGCGTCTATGAAATCAACCGCAACTTCCGCAACGAGGGCATCTCCACGCGCCACAGCCCGGAATACACCATGCTGGAGTTCTATCAGGCCTACAGCGATTACCGCGACCTGATGGACCTCACGGAGCATTTGCTGGTGGAGGCGGCGCACGCTGCGGTTGGCTCGACGACGGTGCCGTACGGCGAGCACAACATCGATTTCGGCAGCGTCCGGCGCATGACGATGCGAGAAGCGATCATCGAACACTGGCCGGACCCCGCGACGCGCCCGCGCCGAGACGACTTCTCCGACCAGCAGCGCGCTGCCGCGGTGATTGATGCATGGAACCGGCAGCATCCCGCAACCGACCACGTTCCTTCGCCGATCGGCGGGACCGCAACGCTGGGTCATGCCATCGCCGCTCTGTTCGAAGTCGTCTGCGAGAAGAAGCTGATTCAGCCCACGATCATCTACGAGTTTCCCGTCGAGGTCTCCCCGCTCGCGAAGAGCAAGGCCGATGAGCCAGCGTGGGTGGAGCGGTTCGAGATGTTCGCCGCCGGGATGGAAATTCTGAACGCTTACAGCGAGCTGAACGATCCGGAGGAGCAGCGCCGCCGCTTCGCGATGCAGGCAGCCGATCGGGAGCGGGGAAACCAGGAGGCGCACCGCATCGATGAGGACTACCTGCGCGCGCTCGCTTACGGCATGCCGCCAACGGCCGGCGAAGGCATTGGGGTGGATCGCTTAGTGATGCTGTTGACCAACACTCCCTCCATCCGCGATGTGATCCTGTTTCCTCTTCTGCGTCCCGAAAGCCTGCCCGAATAGTTGAGCAACCTCTTTCTGCCACCGCTGGCTCCGCCTCACAGATGAACGCAGCAAACGGAATCTCAAAATGTCTCTGCCGTTCTGCCCTACAATGAAAGCGAGGAAGCGGCAAGCAATTCATCCGACGACGGAGCCACCATGGGGTTTGAATTATTTGTGGCGATGCGCTACTTGCGCGCCAAGCGCAAGATGGCGGTGTTCTCCGTCATCACGGCGCTGTCGGTGATCGGAATCGCCGCCGGCGTCATGTCGCTGATTGTGGCGCTGGCCATCAACAACGGCTTCCGCCAGGACCTGCAAGGGCGATTGCTTGGGGCCACCGCTCACGTGAATCTGCAGAAAAAGGATGGCTCCGGTATCGAGGAATGGAGAGAGCTGCTCCCGAAGCTCGCCTCCACTCCCGGCGTAATCGCGGCGGCCCCGGCGCTGTACGAGCCGGTGCTGGCCGCCAACGTGAACCGCTCCAGCCCCATGATGCTGAAAGGGGTCGACGCGCAAGCGGAATCGAGAGTGGGAAACCTGTTGAGCTTCGTCAAGGAAGGCTCCATGGAGCCGCTGACGGAGCCGGTCACTGCGACCAGTGTTCCGCCGGTGGTGATCGGCAAGCTCATGGCGACGACACTGGGCGTCCACGTGGGCGACAGCATCACGATCATCAGCCCCCAAGGGCACCTTACTCCGTTTGGCATGGTGCCGCGCTACCGCAATTTTCGCGTGGCTGGCGTGTTCGATTCCGGCTTCTACGATTTTGACTCCAACTGGGCCTTCACCAGCCTCACTGCCGCACAGCAACTGTTCAGCCTGGGCGACGTCGCCTCCGTCATCGAGTTCAAAATCGAGGACATCGACGCGGCGCCGCAGGTAGGATTGCAACTCGAGCAGGCCGCCGGAAGCGAGTACGGCACCACGAACTGGATGGAGCAGAACCGTGCCTTGTTCACCGCGCTGAACCTGGAAAAGACCGTGACCATCATCACGATTGGTCTGATCGTGTTTGTCGCCGCGCTGAACATTCTGATCTCGCTCGTCATGATGGTGATGGAGAAGTACCGCGACATCGCTGTGCTGGTTTCGATGGGCGCGCGGCGCGAGCAGATTCGCCGCATCTTTCAGCTGCAGGGCATCCTCATCGGAGTGTCCGGAACGGTGCTGGGGCTGATTGCGGGCTATTTCCTATCCTGGCTGGGAGCGCAGCACCACATGCTGCATCTGGACCCGGACATCTATTCCATCAGCTACGTTCCGTTCGACCCGCGGCCCCTGGACGGGGTGTGGGTAGCTGCCGTGTCGCTGGCGATCAGCTTCCTTGCGACGCTCTACCCGGCGCGCAACGCCACACAGATCGATCCGGCCGAGGCGCTGCGATATGAATAGGGAGTGTCCGTCCTTCGCTGTTCGGTCGCGTCGTGCCGCCGGTCTGTAAGTGAGAATAGCGTCTTTTGTTTGAACGAGGGCATCTAAGTACGTGACGACTTTGTTACGCGCGGAGAATTTGACCAAAATCTTCCGCTCGGGAATGACCGATCTAGTAGTGTTGGAGCAACTCGAGTTGGACGTGAAGGCGGGGGAAATGGTTGCCGTGGTCGGGGAGTCGGGAAGCGGGAAGAGCACGTTGTTGCACCTGCTGGGCTTGCTAGACAAGCCGAGCAACGGTGAGATATACTTTCAAGGGAGGCCTTATTCAGGGCTCTCCTTGGCCGAGCGTAGTCAGTTGCGGAATCTGGAATTCGGATTTGTATGGCAAATGCACTACCTGCTCCCGGAATTTACGGCGCGTGAGAACGTCATGATGCCTCTGCTGATTCGCGGCACCGACCCACGAGAGGCAGGAAGGCGCGCCAATGGATGGCTGGAGCGGGTGGGGCTTTCGCCACGCGTGTCTCATCGCGCCGGGGAGCTTTCCGGAGGCGAGCAGCAACGCGTGGCCTTAGCGCGCGCGCTGGTCGGCGAACCCAAGATTCTGCTGGCGGATGAGCCCACCGGCAACCTGGACGCCGCCAATGCGGAGCAGAGCATGGAGCTGCTGGAGCGGTTGCACCGGGAGAATCACATGGCAACGGTCCTAGTAACTCACAACTTGGCGTTTGCGCAGCGATGCGATCGCGTGTTACGCCTGGCAAACAATCGCCTGGAGGCGGTTCCGGTTTCAAAGGTGAACTGAGGATCCCCCCTCTTCTTCGCGGAAAGCGACGGGAGCACGGACCAACGATATGTTTGAACGGTACACGGAAAAAGCGCGGCGCGTGATCTTTTTCGCCCGCTATGAGGCCAGCCAGTTCGGCAGCCCCTACATCGAAACGGAGCACCTCCTGCTGGGCCTGCTGCGCGAGGACAAGGCGCTCACCAATCGCTTTTTGCGCTCGCATGCCTCCATTGAATCCATCCGCAAACAGATTGAGGGACACACCACCATCCGCGAGAAAGTTTCCACCTCCGTGGATCTGCCGCTGAGCCATGAGTGCAAGCGCGTGCTGGCCTACGCCGCCGAGGAGGCTGAGCGGCTCTCGCATAAGCACATCGGAACGGAGCACCTGCTGCTGGGCCTGCTGCGCGAGGAGAAATGCTTCGCCGCAGAGATTCTCCGGGAGCGCGGCTTGCGGCTTTCGACGATCCGGGAAGAGCTGCTGCGCTCGCAGTCGGAAAAAGTGTCGCCGTCGCGGCCTAAGGAAAGCTCGCTGCTCTCCGAGTTCAGCCGTGACCTAACCCAGGCGGCCATGGACAACACGCTGGACCCGCTGGTCGGGCGCGAAAACGAGCTGGAGCGCGTGGTGCAGATTCTGTGCCGCAGGACGAAGAACAACCCGGTTTTGATTGGAGATCCGGGCGTGGGCAAGACCGCCATCGTCGAGGGGCTGGCGCAGCGCATTGCCGATGGCGATGTGCCCT
>JBGPJR010000119.1:0-6037 GCA_041485545.1 Terriglobia bacterium | reverse complement strand
TTCCTGGGCGTGATTTTAAGTTCGCTCGAACTCACGGCCGATTTACCTGCTCCCGATCGCTGCGGGTCCTGCACCCGCTGCATAGACGCCTGCCCCACGGATGCGCTGATCGCGCCGTACCAGTTGGATTCCAACCGCTGCATCTCGTATCACACCATAGAACTGAAGGGCGCGATTCCGGAAGAGGATCGTCCCGCCATCGGTCGCCATGTCTTTGGCTGCGACATCTGCCAGGATGTCTGCCCATGGAACCGTGGGGCCGTGGCTACCGGGCTGCCGGAGTTCCAGCCCCGCTTGGTTCCAGAAACGGAATCAGCGATTTCGCCGACCGCATTCAACCCACCGCTGGAAATCCTCGCGGGACTCCGCGAAGAGCAATTTCAGCGCTTCTTTCAAACCAGTCCGCTGCGCCGGCCGAAGTATCGAGGGTTCCTCCGCAATGTGGCGGTGGCCATGGGAAACTCTCGGCAGGAGAAGTTCCGCCCGCTGCTGGAAACGTTGGCCAGCCACTCCGACCCGCTAGTACGGGAGCATGCCCTCTGGGCACTCTGTCAGCTGGACCGAACCCCTCCCCGCTAACGCACCTGCTTTTGACTTCGCCAGGGCGGGTGCCCTAATATCGTTTGTTTCCGGCTCCTTGTACTGGAAAGAAAATCACGGGGCCATTTGGAATGGAGCGGGGCGAGGAATCTGCCCTGGGTGTGCCAACACCTTGAGCCTTCGACCGCTGGCATAATCAGGGCAGGATGCTCGGAGCGGACAGGATGAACGCGTAATGAAGATTGTGGTGGCAGAGAAGATCTCGAGAAAGGGTGTGGAACTGCTGCGCGCCGAGACCAAGTGGCGCGTGGTGGAGGCAGAACCCGGGCGCGACAAGCTGCTGCCGGAACTGAAGGATGCCGACGCCTTGATCGTCCGCAGCGCCGTGCAGGTGGACGCCGCGTTGCTCGAAGCCGCGCCGCGCCTGCAGGTGATCGGCCGCGCGGGGATCGGCGTGGACAACGTCGACATCGAGGCGGCCACCAAGAAGGGCGTGCTGGTGATGAACACGCCGGGGGGCAACTCGGTGAGCGTCGCGGAGCACACCCTGGCGCTGATGCTGGCGATGGCGCGCTCGGTACCGCAAGCGAACGAATCCACGCACGCCGGCCGCTGGGAGAAAAAACTCTTCGAGGGGCAGGAGCTGCGGGGGAAGACGCTCGGCGTCGTGGGCCTCGGGCGCATTGGCGTCGAGATCGTCAAGCGCGCGCGAGCGTGTGAGCTGGAGATCTTGGGCTTCGACCCTTACGTGCCTCCGCTGGTGGCCCGCGATCTGAATGTCCCTCTGGTCTCCCTGAACGAGCTGTTCCGCCGCTCTGATTACATCACGCTGCACGTCCCGCTCACGCCGGAGACGGAGCGGATGATCAACCGCGACAATCTGCGGCGCATGAAGAAGGGCGTGCGCATCGTGAACTGCGCGCGCGGCGAGCTGGTGGACGAGGAGGCTCTGGCGGAAGCCATCCGCAGCGGGCACGTGGCGGGAGCGGCGCTGGACGTTTTCGCCGTGGAGCCGCCGCGCGACTCTCCCTTGCTCTCGCTCCCGCAGGTCGTGCTGACTCCGCACATCGCCGGGTCCACCGCCGAGGCGCAGGAGATCGTCGGCGTCCGCATCGCCGAGCAGGTGCGCGATTACCTGAAGCACTCCGTCATTCAGAACGCCGTGAACATGCCTTCGCTGCCGGCCGAGGAGTACAAAGCGCTGCGCCCGTATCTGGACCTGGCCGAACGCCTGGGGATGTTTCTGGCGCAGGTTGCCTCCGGCGGGCCGTCCGGCGTGCTGATCCGCTACGCCGGCAAGCTGGCGCAAATGAACACCAACCTGGTGCGCAACGCGGTGCTCAAGGGATTGCTGAATCACATCCTGGCCGAGAAGGCCAACATCGTGAACGCCGTCGCCATTGCCGAAGCCCGCGGCATCCGCATCGAGGAAGCCCGTGCACAGCGGACGCAGTTCACCGACTCGATCCGCGTGGCGCTCAAATCGAACGAGCATGAGTCCTCCGTCGAGGGCACGGTGCTCCACGGTTCTGAGCCCCGGCTGCTGGCGTTTGACAACATCAGCGTGGAGTCGCCGCTCGAAGGAAACCTCATCGTCCTGAAAAACCTGGACGTGCCCGGCGTGGTGGGCAAGGTGGGAACCATCTTAGGCAAGCGACAGGTCAACATCGCCAATTTTTCCCTCGGCCGCGAGCGCGCCCCGCGCAACCGGGCATCGAAGGGCCCGGTGGGCGCAGTAGCCGTCGTGCAGGTAGACGGCAAGGTGGACCCAGCGGTTCTGAAAGAATTGGCACGCATTCCCGCCAACACCTTCGCCAGAGTGGTCCACCTGGGCTCCTGAACCGCTTTTTCCAGGCCTCGGTTCGGAATGCGTTGAACCCGCACACCTTTACAGACTCAAACCGAGTGTGATAGGTTGAAGAAGATCCCAAAGGAAGGAACATCCGCGGAATGCCGCTGGAAAGCATACAGAAGGCCCCCCTGATCGCCAAGTATCGCGTGCACGCCAAAGACACCGGTTCGCCGGAAGTGCAAGTCGCCATCTTGAGCGAGCGCATCGGCCAGTTGAGCGATCACTTCAAGCTGCACAAGAAAGACCACGCCTCGCGGCGCGGCCTGCTCATGATGGTCAACAAGCGCCGCCAACTCCTGGATTACCTCAAGGGCCATCATCAAGACCGCTACAGCGAATTGATTCGGAGCCTCGGGATCCGGCGGTAGTGTGGCCTCAGACCGCTTCCACAGCGAACTGCGGGAAGCGGAAGTGCGGTCAGGCTACCCCGCATGCGAAAGGATCGCGGCGGACGGCATCGCAGACGCCTGAGGAGCAGCTGCGCTGCGGTGGCCAGGCTTAGAATGATCGGGCCGAGAACGAAATATCGAGGATTGGTTTCCAAACCAGGAGCGACCACAGGGACGCCCGGAAAAATAGGCTCCCCGCGTTGTGGTCGCTCCTTCGTTTTTTCGGCCGCGAGCGAACAGTTTTCAAACGACTGAGATTTGCGTTAGGAAAATCCGGCTGCGCGCGTTCAATGGAGCTCGAGCCGACCGGGATTTTTCCAGAAGGATAACAGGAGAACAATGGTTTATCAGGAAAGCATTGATTTAGGAAGGCGGCAATTGTTGCTGGAAACCGGCCGCTTGGCCAAGCAGGCCCATGGCGCGGTGCAGGTTCGCTATGGAGACACGGTTGCCTTGGTAACCGCCTGCGCTAATCAGGTACCGCGGGAGGGCATCAGCTTCTTCCCGCTGACCGTGGATTACCGCGAATACACGTATGCCGCAGGAAAGATTCCCGGTGGCTTCTACAAGCGCGAGGGGCGCCCCAGCGAGAAGGAGATTCTCACCAGCCGCTTGATTGACCGCCCCGTGCGGCCGCTGTTTCCGGAGGGATTCCGCTGCGAGACGCAAGTGATCGCCATGGTGCTGTCGGCTGACAGCGATAACGATCCCGACGTCATCAGCATTGTGGGCGCGTCGGCGGCCTTGTATCTATCCAACATTCCCTTCCACACGCCGATCGGCGCGGTGCGAGTGGGGCTGGTGGAAGGCGAGCTGGTCATCAATCCCACCTATAGCGAGCAGCGGGCCAGCCTGCTGAATATCGTCGTGGTCGGTACGGAAGAGGCCATCGTGATGGTGGAAGCAGCGGCGCAGGAAGCTTCCGAGAAAGTGGTCAATGAAGCCATTCAGTTCGGGCACGCTGCAGTCAAGAACATTGTCGCGGCGCTGCAGCGGCTTTACAGCCAGATGAATATTCAGAAACGCAAGGTCGAGCCTCCGGTCGTCGACGAGGCGCTACGCGCAGCCATCGGAGCGCAGTGGCGCGAGCGGTTGGCCGACGCGCTGGACACTTCAAGATATCCCAAGATCGAGAGCGAGCGGCGCGTGGAGGCACTGCGCAAGGAGCTGGTCGCCTCCTATCCGCCGGAGCCGGCGGAAGCGGCCAAGGCGGCCGGGAAGATGTTCGACCTGCTGGAGGAGAGCATTTTCCGCGAGGACCTGCTGCAGCGGCGCCGCAGGCCAGACCAGCGCGCTCGCGACGAGATTCGTACCATCAGCTGCGAGGTTGGCTTGCTGCCGCGCACGCACGGCTCCGGGCTATTCACGCGCGGAGAGACGCAGGCGCTGGTGACGGCTACGCTGGGCACCTCGGAAGATGTGCAGCGCATGGACGTGCTCGAAGGCGAAGCGCAGAAACGCTTCATGCTGCACTACAATTTCCCGCCCTTCAGCGTGGGCGAAGTCGCCTTCCTGCGCGGCCCCGGCCGCCGCGAGATCGGGCACGGCGCGCTCGCTGAGCGCGCGCTGCGCAACATGATCCCCGAGGAAGAGGTATTCCCTTACACCATCCGCGTCGTCTCCGACATTCTGGAGTCCAATGGGTCGAGTTCCATGGCCACCGTCTGCGGCGCGACACTGGCGCTGATGGACGCCGGCGTGCCTATCAAAGCGCCGGTTGCGGGAATTGCCATGGGCCTGGTGAAGGAAGGCAGCCAGTACGCCATCCTCACCGATATCGCCGGCGCTGAGGATCACTACGGCGACATGGACTTCAAAGTTGCCGGAACCTCCCAGGGCATTACCGCGCTGCAGATGGATATCAAGGTCGGCGGCATCACGCCGCAGATCATGGCGGAGGCGCTGGAGCAGGCCCGCCAGGCGCGGCTGCAAATTCTCGAGAAGATGCTCGCCACGCTTCCGGAGGCGCGCACCGCGATTTCGCAGTATGCGCCTCGCATCTACAGCATGAAGATTCCCACCGATAAGATTCGCGACGTCATCGGACCCGGCGGCAAAATGATCCGTTCCATCATTGAGCGGACCGGCGTGAAGATTGACGTGGAGGACGACGGCAAGGTCAGCATCGCCTCGAGCGATGAGGCCTCCGCCAGGAAGGCCATCCAGATGATCAGCGACCTGACCGCCGTTGCCGAGATGAACAAGACCTATCTCGGTACCGTGGTGCGGTTGGTGGAGTTCGGGGCCTTTGTCGAAATCTTCCCCGGCACCGACGGCCTGCTGCACATCAGCGAGGTCGCCGAGCATCGCATCCGCAATATTCGCGATGAGCTGAAGGAAGGCGACCAGGTGCTGGTGAAGGTGGTGGCGATGGAGGGCAACAAGATTCGCCTCAGCCGCAAAGCCTTGCTGCGCGAGCAGCGCGGCAAGCAGCCCCCTCAGGCTGGTGAAGGACCCAGCGCCGCCGCTGCGAACTAATTCCCACTGCAATTACAGGTAATGAAGGATCTGCCCTGCCATCCTTGGGCAGATCCTAATTGCTCCGTCCCCTTCGCTGACTCTTCTACACTGTTTTGTCAGCGGAGTAGCAAAGGTCTTGGATCGGGCAGGCTCTATTTTGGCGGGTTTTCCTTCTCTGTTTGTGCCGGTCCCTTTTCGACCGTGACTCCCACATCAGTCTGGACTCCCATCTGTTCGCTAGCGTCCCGTCGGAATTCCGTAGAAATCCCAAATGACTTTCTAATCGAGACGACTTGAGCGTCAAGATCACGATTTTGGTCCTGCAAAACCAGAACTTGATCTCGCAGGCCACGATTTTGCTCTTGCAGGCCCCCAATTTGGCTTCCGAGGTCACGATCTTGCTCTTCAAGCACTTGTTGTTGCGCAACGGAAATCGCTTGCTGCTTCGACGACATTTCTTGTTGTTGCAACGACCTCTCTTGCTGTGCGAGTGAGGTTTGAAGTTGCTCCTTTAGGAGTTCATGGCCCTGTTCCGATATGTCGAGCTTCTCTTGAGTTACCTTTCGCTCAGTCTCTGCTTCAGAGGACCGAAGAATGTACAGGTAGAATTGTGCAATGCATAAACCCACAAAGATTACTGAACAGATGCCCCTCCGCAGCTTTGTACTTGTGAAAGCTGGGAAGACCCCAAGGCCGGCACCCAATAGCGTCAATATGATCAGTACGCCTTGCAACCAAAGGTCGGTGTTCATCGGTTCCCCCTTTCACCTACACCCTCTTGTCTTTCGCGTAGCAG
>JBGPJR010000118.1:0-6059 GCA_041485545.1 Terriglobia bacterium | reverse complement strand
CTGAGCCTGTGCCCCGTAGCTGCCCAGGCCCATGAAAAGGGCCGCCGCAAAAACGTAGGCAACCATTCCTCTTGGCATTCCGCAGACCTCCTTGAGCTGACTTCCGTCAGACGCGTTTTGCCTGCAGCGTAAACCACAGCCTCCGGAAAGTCAATGAGCTTCTCAACTTCTGGAAGGGAGAAAAGAGACTGCCTTTTTCCCAGCCTTTTTTCTGGCACATTCCTACCTTTCGGTTGGCAAACAGTGAGTCGCGACATCGTTTCGAAGATGGCGTCCCTTCCAGACTGCGAGTAAGGTGTGCACCGATGGCGGAGGATATTCTTTTTGCTTGACAAGAGAGGATGGTTGTGCGAAAGTCCGCCCATCGCATTTCTATTTAACTGGAATCACTAGTTTTGGGACGAGCGAATAGCTAAGAACCTACGACGAATGGCCCTTCTTAGGGCAGGATTTGCTCTACCGGATCACCAGGTTAGTTCTCTTAGCAACTCGCACAGGTAGTTCTCCGGCTCGCCCAGGTCAGTAAGGCAACGGTGAGTCTGCCAATTTGAGAATACTGGCTCGGAAGTTTCTGACAGAGACGACACCTTTGTGCCGCTCGAGTCCCCGCACGAGAGGTAATGAGGCGATTGCCAGAGCCATCGGGTGAAGGCGGAGTCATACGAACCTGTCTTCTGCCCCTGCCCGCAAGGCAGACGGCGCAGAAGGCAGAGATAGCGAAAACGGAGGAACTGATGAGCAAGACGAAATGGGTAGTTGCTAGTTCATTGATTGTTGCGTTGTTCCAATTCGGCAGTCTTGCCTGGGCGCAGGTGCTGGCGGACGCAAAAGTCCAGTATCCGGCCCCCAGGTTTCCTTCCACGGCAAAGATCGGCAAAACGGTCGATGATCTCATGCCGTATACCCGGGCCCTGGCTGGGCGCAAGACCAGCACGCGCGGAGCGGGCTTCGGAGTTGTCAAGAGGGGCCAGTCCGTGATCATCGTGGTTGGGAATGGAGGCGACCCCATCGCTATGGAAGCGATCAGCCGGGCGCTGGACGAGCGAGGCGTCAAGGCCCTCATCTTTCACACTTATGACTTGGCCGGCGTCAGCAAGGCGGACCTTGACGCGTTACTGGCGGCGCGCGGCGTCGGAGGCGGTGGCGGGTTCGGCGGTGGCGGGGGTGGGGGGTCTGCCAACCTTTTTAATGTGCCCTCCAGAACTGGCTACAACGAGGGAGTCGGCTGGATCGGCGGTCTCGGGCGCAACGGGGAAGGCCGGGAATGGCTGAAGAAGGAAAATCCGGCGTTGTACAACAGGGATTTTCCTCCTCAGACAGCCCAGGCAGCTCCGGCAACCCCTCCCAAACTCTCGCCGCATTTGCAGGAAGTGGCGGACAAACTTGCCGCCGTCAGCAGCCAGGAGGCTACCGGACAAGCGTTAGTGAAGTACATGCAGGCGCATCCGGAGTGCGCGGGGGTCTTCTGGGGAGGAGCCATCGCCTTCACGCAGCGGAATCTGGCCCCCATGCAGGACAAGATGCTCGGCACGATGAACTACTCGAGCCGCGCGTCTCTGACGAATAATGTAACCACCTATCCGGACGACCTATGGCTTGCGGAAGAGCAGATGATCATGGAGCCGTTCGCCTTTGTGGACAAAGTCACCGTGACAGATCCAGAAGGGACGGACATCTCGTTTGACGTCAGCCCGGAGCAGGCCGCCAAGTGGGCCGCGGGAGGCTATATTCGGAGCCATGTCCTGTTGTACCCCGACCAAGTGGGAGGGCGCTATCCCACCTCGTTTGTGGATTTCCCCCTCACGGAAAAAGACTGGGTGCCCATCGAACCCCGCGTGAAACTGAATGGGGTGATTGCCGGGACCGAGGGCCATGGTGGTTTCTACCAATGGACCGGGATGGTTTACAAGGACGGCACCGTGGTGGACGTCAAAGGTGACGGGATTTATGCAGACACTCTGCGGCAGTTCCTGAAATATCCGGGGATCAATACGCTCACCTATCCTTACATGCAAATGCCGGGCTACTGGCATTTGTTTGAGATCGCCACCGGAACGGGTCCGAAGTACTTCCGCGGGCAGGGGCTGGATGAAATCGATCGCAGCGGGGTCTTCCACTATGGTCTGGGAGCGGAGATGGTAGAAGAGCCGGACGTGAGAGGAAATCCCCACAAGTTTTGGCAGTTTGCCGACGACCACAACCTGCCTCGCGGACACGGCTGGCACGTCCACAACTATTTTCCGACCTACAAAGTGCACGTGCGCAACTCCGACAAGTGGATCACCATCGTGGACAAAGGGCATCAGACCGATCTGGACGCCCCAGAAGTGCGGGCGCTCGCATCGCGCTACGGCGATCCGAACCTAATGCTCGCGGAGGACTGGATTCCGGAAGTTCCCGGTATCAATGCACCGGGAAAGTACGAAGACTATGCCAAGGATCCATATACCTACTCGAAATCCGTGATCGACAAAGTGAATGCCGGGACTTACGAACATTTCTTCCCGGCCTTGACCGTCAAGCCAGGGGCGCCGTCTAGGTAGGAGGATAAAGTGGCGGCCCGGGGGGCATCCTCGGGCCGCCGGCAGCATTGCGCATTTCCTTGGCGTGAGCGCACACATCTCAGCGCAAGAGCCAAAAAGGAGAAATCCGGCCATGGTACTCAGAAGAACAGCTCTCGGTAGAGTGTTTGGTTTCGCTGCCTTGCTTTCCGTTGCAGGAACGAGTGCCCTCTGGGCGCAAACGACGGGGACAATTCTGGGCACAGTCAAGGACCAGAGTGAAGCGGTCTTGCCCGGAGCCACCGTCGTGGCAACGAATGTGGAGACCGGAATTACTCGCAGTGTCGCGACGGGCAGCCGCGGAGAGTACCGCATCCAGGCGCTGGGGCTTGGAAGCTATGCAGTTGCGGCGACGATGACCGGATTTCGGGGTGAAACCCGCAGCGGTATCACACTGACGCTGGGCCGGGAGGCCGTGGTGGATTTCACCCTGGCAGTTGGCAGCGTGACCGAGCAGGTGACGGTCACGGGCGAAGCGCCCCTGATTGAGACCACCACCGCGACCGTCAGCGGCTTGGTGGACCCGCAGCAGATGCGGGACATTCCATTAAACGCCCGCAGCTTTATCGAGTTGGTGCCGTTGCAGGCGGGCGCGGTGTTCGCAGAGACCAACGGGCAAAGTGCGATTCAGGGTTTCGGCATCAAGGTCTCCGTCAGCGGCCAGCGGTCCAACGGCAACTCCTTCCTGCTGGACGGCGCGAACATCGCGGACGTGTCGGGCAGCGCGGGTAGCGCGGCGGGGACCCTGGCGGGCGTGGAAAGCGTGCGAGAGTTCAAGGTGATCACCAACGCCTATGATGCCGAGTACGGCAACCACGTGGGCGGCGTGGTCAGCGCGGTCACCAAGTCCGGAACCAACGAGTTCCACGGTTCGCTGTTCGAGTTCCTCCGCAACAACAAGCTGGATGCTCCATCCTGGACCGACAACCAGTTGCGCCAGGGCGAAAAGGCCCCCTATCGGCGGAGCCAGTTTGGGGGCACCCTGGGTGGACCCGTCAAGAAGAACTCCCTGTTCTTTTTCGGCAGCTTTGAGGCGCTGCGGGAAGCGGTTGGCTCCGTGACGCCTCGCGCCATGCCGGGACCGCTGATTCGTCAGGGCTGCATTCCGCGCACCTCGGGCAGCGGAGTGAACCAGGTACGCACGTCGGTGGATTGTTTCAGTGAGAATGGGAGTACCACGACCTTCAAGCCGGATGCCTCGGGAGTTTGGCCGGTGATCCCGTCCACCGCCGGATATGTCGCTCCGAACATCCGGCAGTTTGTGGCGGCCTATCCCCAAGGGAACCAGCCGTCCACTGCCATAGCCCAATACGCGGATGGGGCCAACCCGGATGGGACGATCAATCTGGCGCGGGCCCTGTCCCAAATCACCAATCAGAATTACTGGCTGGCTCGGGTGGACCAGAGCCTCTCGGACACGGACAACTTCTTCTTCCGCTACAACAACGACGCGGCAACACAGACCATCCCCATTTTTGACATTGCCACCGTCGAAACGACCTCAGACCGGTACGCCACGCTGGAGGAAACGCACATCTTTTCTCCGACCCTGCTGGCCAAGAGTGACTTCTCGTTCGTTCGGACCAGTGTGGCAGTCAAGAACTTGACCCTGTATGAATTGGGCTTGGCGGATTACAAGCTGCCGGTGTACAGCTTCGCATACAACGAAAATCCGGGGCTGCTGACTCCCGGCACCTTGGCGACCTGGGGGAGCGGCGCCAGTGAACCCCTGGGGATTCCCAAGGTGCACATCACGAACTCCTTCCAGTTCAAGGAGAACCTCAATTACACGGCAGGCCGGCAGGCTGTGAAGGTGGGTGGGGACTTCAACCGGGCCCAGTTCAACGCCAAGTCAGACTATCAGGGCATGGGCAACTATGCCTTCGGCAGCCTGGATAATTTCCTTGCGGGTAACGTGAGTACGTTCTCCGTCAAGGCGCCCGGTTCGGATGCCCGGCGCGGCTGGAGGCAGAACATTCTGGGTCTGTATGTGCAGGACGATATCAGCGTGTGGCAGGGGCTGACCCTAAACCTAGGCCTCCGCTATGAGATCATCAGCGTGCCAACGGAGGTCAACGGCAAGATGTCCGTGATCCGCGACCTCCGGCCCGCCCACCGCTATGCGGTAACCCCATTCACAATGGAGAGCGGCGATCCCGAATTCCTGAACCCGTCGCTGAAGAACTTCGCTCCGCGAGTCGGAGTAGCGTGGACTCCCTTCGGGTATGGCAAGACTTCCATTCGCGCGGGCGCTGGGATATTCCACGATGAGCTCACTTCCAAAATCCTGATCGCCGGCGGGGCTCTCGCCGTCCCGATATACTGGGCAACGGTGCTCAACGCGAATGATTTCGTGCTTAACACGGGTCAAAAAATCGCGTTTCCGGACGCCTTTATTACTCAAGGCGGCCTGTTGCGGTCGGCTGGGGGCGCCCCTTCCAGCGACGGCGTCGAGTGGAAGATCTCGCAGCCGGCCGCGTACAAGTACAGCTTCTCCATCCAGCAGCAGTTGTTGCCGCAGACCACGCTGGAGGTGGGCTATGCCGGGTCGCGCTCCACGCACAATATGCGATTGGCTCAATTGAACCGCACTCCGGTGGAGTACGTCCCGGCGCTGGGCGGGCAGTACATCTTTCCGGAGCAGCCGCGGGCCAATCAGAACATTGACTTCATGCGCTGGCGCATGACGGACGGCTCCGGCTGGTATAACTCGCTTCTGGTGACCCTCACCAAGCGCTTCAGCCACGGCTTCCAGGCGCAAAGCTCGTACACCTTCTCAAAGTCTTTGGACGATGGCTCCTCGTTTAGCGCCACCGGGGAGTCAACCAACCAGACGGACCCGATCGGGCAGGAGCACTGGTGGGGAAGGTCCGGCTTCGACGTGACCCATAGCTGGAGCACAAACTTTGTCTATGACCTGCCGGGCAGTAAGTGGTTCGGTCAGATGGGGAACGGTCTGATGGGGAAGGTCGCGGGCGAGGTGCTGGGCGGATGGAATGTAAGCGGCATTCTGCGCGCGGTCAGCGGGAGCACGCTGACGCCCAGTTCCACCCGGCCCACTGTCAATCGGCTGGCGAGCGGCGCTCTCACAGGCAATGGCGGCACCACCGCCTGTGGCGCCGCGGTCGGCTGCGTCCAGTCTGCACCGCAGAATGTGACTGGCGGCTCGGTGAACTTGGTGGCGAACGGGATCAAGATTAGCCCCGGAAAGGTGGATCCGGATCAGTACTTCGATCCCTCCATTTTTGCCTGGCCCGCCAACTTTGTGAACACACCAGCTCTGATCAATTATCCGGGCGCTGGCCGAAACGGCGCGGCGGGCGCGCTGGTCGGAGTGGGCAACACGGGAAGAAACATCCTCACGGGTCCGGGGCTGTTGAACCTGGATATGACGTTGCGCAAGGACACTGGGATTCCGATGCTGGGTGAAGCGGGCAAGATGGAGTTCCGCTTCGAGATGTTCAATATAGCCAACCATGCGAGACTGTCGAACCCGGG
>JBGPJR010000117.1:0-6091 GCA_041485545.1 Terriglobia bacterium | reverse complement strand
CTGGGCCTGGATGAGAAAGCCATCGATGCCGTCAAGCAGTGGCGCTTCCGCCCCGGCGAAAGGAATGGCCAGGCCGTGGACGTTTCCGCCATTATCGAAGTTACCTTCCGCCTGCTGTAATCTTCCCCATCACTTTTTCGAATTATTGCACGGCCATCAGCGCTGTGTTGGAAGGCACTCCGCCGATGCTGATGGCCACGGAGACCGCATTGCCGGTGGGCGCGTTGGTCGGCACCTGGGCATTGACTTGGTAGAGGCCCACCAGACCGGGGGTCAGGCCCGAGAAAGACACCGTTGCCGGAAGGCCGCCGATGGTTACGGTAGGCTTCGCCGTCTCCGACAAGGAGGGGGCCGGCAGCGCGGCGAACCCCGATGCGGGTTGGTTGGTCACACTCCCCAGGCCGGTGCAGTAGATGGTGACGGGTTCTCCAGGATGGGCCGGACGCGAGTCGCGCCCTGGCACAATTCCCGTCGGCGCAGCCAGTTCCCCGGTGGCCGCGATCAGAATGGCCCCTTGCAAGGTGCCCTGTGAGTTGATGGTGAAAATCCCTGGCGCGGTTGGTGCCAGAAACACGGTGATCGGCGCCAGCGACGTGCCGCCCTGGCTGACTACGAGTTGAGCCTGCGACTGCCCCGCCAGCTCCCAAGGGATTTGCAGGTTCATCTGCCCGCCGGAGACACTGAAGAGCGGCACGGGCACGCCGTTCATCCGCAAGCTGACCCCGCCTAGGCTCTTCGGCAGGGGAATGCTGTCCGCGCCGGCGACCGTGGAGGTCAAGTCCGAGCCGAACGCTGCGGCAATGCTGCCGGCCGCAACCGCGGCGCCTGGCGCGAAGCTGGCCGCGCTCACCACGCCTCCGGGAAAGAGTCCCGGTTGGAAAACGATCTTGGAGATGAAGCCGTCCGGGCAAAGGAAAAACGGAGGCGTGGAGCCGCAGACGGCGGCGCTGAAACCGCCCTGCAGAGCATTCTTCAGCGGGAAATCATCGGAGTTGGTCCCGCCCGCGACGAATGCGTTCCCCGAGCCGTCCAAAGCGATGGCGTAGCCCGTGTCTTCGCCGTCGCCGCCCAGGTAGGTAGAATAGATCAGGCCGGAGCCGCCGGGGTTCATCTTGGCCACGAACGTATCGAAACCATTGCGTTCCTGCATGGAATTGACCAGGGGAAAATCGCTGGACCCGGTCTCGCCAGTGACGTACGCATTTCCGCTGCCGTCCACCGTGATCGCACTAGCCGTGTCAAACACCGTCCCGCCCAGGTAGGTCGAGTAGACCAGCGACGATCCACTGGGAGCCAGTTTGGCCACAAAGCCGTCCTCGACGCCTGCGAAGGCGGCCTGGAGGGGGCTGGCTACGGGAAAATTCGCAGAGACGGCAAAGCCCGCCACGTAGGCGCTGCCGGAAGAATCCACGGCAATGGCATTGCCGCCGTCATCGTTGTTGCCGCCCAGATACGTGGAATAAGCGCGGGCGCCGGTAGAGCTGAGCTTGGTAACAAAGGCGTCGTAGCAGGGGACGGCTACGCCGCCCTCGAAGCAGGTCCCGCCGCCGTAAGCGGGCTGGAACGCATTCAGCGCAGGAAAATTGGTGGAAAGGGTGTAGCCGGTTACGTAGGCGTTGCCGGAAGAATCTACGGCAATGCCAAAGGCTGCATCCGTGCTGCTGCCGCCCAGATAGGTGGAGTAGGCCAGCGCATTGCCGCCCGCAGACAGCTTGGAGACAAAGACGTCATAGTCGCCGGCGCGCGCGGCTTGCGACGGGCTCGCCACCGGAAAATTATTCGAGATGGTGTACCCGGCGACGTACGCGCTGCCGGAGGGGTCCACGGCCAGGCTGGTCGCATAATCATTGGCGCTCCCGCCCAGGTACGTCGAAAAGAGCAGGCCAGAACCAGCCTCGTTGAGCCGCGCCACAAACGCATCGGAGCCTCCACGATTGCTGGCCTGAAACGGACCGGAGGTTGGAAAGTTGGTGGAGTCGGTTGAGCCCGCGATGGTTACGGTGCCGGAGCCATCGACCGCGAGCCCCCGGATCTCCTCCGTGTTTGCTCCGCCCAGGAACGTGGAGAAGATCAGCGCCGAGCCGTCGGGGGCGAGCTTGCTAACGAAGCCGTCCTGCAAGCCGGATAGGCTCCCGCCAAACGCGGATGCGGTGGGGAAATCGGGAGAAGTCGTAGTTCCCGCTACGTAGATGTTCCCGGACGCATCCAGCCCAATGGCGCGAATCTCCTCGAACGCGATCCCGCCCAGGTAAGTGGAATATGCCAGCACCGGATCGATGATGAGAGGCCGGCGCGCATCGTAGTCGCCGATCCGGAAGCCCACGCGCCGGGCGGCGAGTAGAACGTAACTGCCCGCGATGGACCTCCGCCCGCTCGGAGTTTCCTGGTAAATGGCCGGTTTTCGCAGGCGCAGAGAACTGCCAAGCACCAAATCTCCCGAGTCATCTACCCGGAAGGAATCCGCTCCAGAGACATCGAGCTGGATTTGTTTCGGGTCTGCGCCCGGAGCCACAATGAGGTCGTACTCCAATTGCTGCTGGCTGCCGTAATAAACCAAGTCCACGCCGGGATAGACTGCTTCGTAGCGGACCTTCGCAAACGCGGGCACCTTCGTGTGCCAGCGGGAGGGATCGTTCCCGATCAGGTAGTTCGAGGCTCCCGCGAGCTGCTCCCGCCCTTCGATCTGTGGAGTCGGGTTCGCTGCCGCGAGACGCAATCGGATGACATCTGGCGTGCGATCCGGGCGCTCTTCCGAGCGACGTTCTGCACTTTCGCGCAAGGGGGGCTTCAAAGACCTGGTCGCACCGCTACGCAAGGTCACGACCGCTTCGGTGGGCGTGAGAAAAACGCTGTAGCCTGCTCCGCGCGAGACAAACCGCACCCGCGGATCGGCTTGGCCACGGTTCTGCTCAAAGCGCAACGGCAACTTCGCGTACGCATTGACAACCTGGGCCCGCAGCGCCGCGGAAGCCTGTTTAGCTCCTGGTTGTGGCGGAGAAGTAAGACGTGCAGGACCCGGCCAGATCAGGAGCGTGCCTGCCAAGGATGAAAACAGGAAAAAAGACAAGAGGGTCTGCCAGCGGATCCGTTGCAAAAAGACCTCCCGGAATCAATGAGTCCAGTAATGTAGATATAACACAGCGTGGGGAGGGCATGTTGCGGTTCGTGGCAGATCAGCGCGCGGTTTCTTCATGGAGAATCGGGCGTGAAAAGGAATCCACCTGCTCTAGCCGGGAGTCGCCATGTCCTTTTTGCTTTCCGCGGCGCGGCGGCGGAGGCGAATCTCCTCCAGCCGGTCGCGGAATTGCTGCTCCAGGCCTTCGCCGCTGGGCTGATAGTATCGTCTGCCCTCCAAAGCCGGAGGCAGGCAGGACATCGCCGCAACCTTCCCCTCCAGATCGTGCGCGTACTCATAACCCGCGCCGTAGCCTTCGGCCTTCATCAGCGTGGTCGGCGCATTGCGCAAGTGTAGCGGAACCGGCTGCGCCACCGTCTTCTCCAAATCCCGCTGGGCCGCGCCATAGGCCACATACAGGCTGTTGGACTTGGGGGCCAGTGCCATGTAGATGGCCGCCTCGGCCAGGGCGAGTGCGCCTTCCGGCATCCCGACAAAGTGCACGGCTTGCATTGCGGCCATCGACAGCGGCAACGCCTGCGGATCGGCCAGGCCCACGTCTTCGCTGGCAAAGCGCACCAGCCGCCGCGCCACGTAGAGCGGGTCTTCGCCTGATTCCAACATCCGCGCCAGCCAGTAGACGGCGGCGTCCGGGTCGCTGTTGCGGAGCGATTTGTGCAGCGCCGAGATTAGATTGAAGTGCTCTTCGCCCGCTTTGTCATAGAGCAGCGCCTTGCGCGCCAGCGTCGCCTGGAGCAGCTCCGGCGTGATGCAGATTCTCCCCTCAGCGGTCGGTGCGCCCTGCACCGCGGTCTCCAGCACGTTATAGGCGATGCGCGCGTCGCCGTTGGCAAAGACGGCAATCTGCTCCAGCAGCGGCTCGGCGATTTCGACCTCTCGGGCGCCGAGACCCCGCTCGGTGTCGGAGAGCGACCGCTGGAGCAGCGTGACGATCTCTGCGGTTTCGAGCGGCGCCAGATGATACACGCGCGAGCGCGACAGCAGCGCCGGGATGATCTCAAACGAGGGGTTCTCGGTGGTGGCGCCGATCAGGATGATGTTGCCCTTTTCGACGTGCGGCAGAAAGGCGTCCTGCTGGGCCTTGTTGAAGCGATGGATTTCGTCTACGAACAGGATCGTGCGCACTCCGCCGCGGCGCGCCAGCGCCGCCTCTTCCATCACCGCCTTCACTTCTTTGATGCCGCTCAGCACGGCGCTGAATTGCACGAAGAAGCCTTTGCAGCGCTCCGCGATGATATGCGCCAGCGTGGTCTTGCCGACTCCCGGCGGCCCCCACAGAATGAGAGAGGAAACCTCGTCGCGCTCAATCTGCGTGCGCAGCGGCTTGCCCGGAGCGAGCAGATGCTGCTGGCCCACAAATTCGTCGAGCGTGGCCGGCCGCATGCGGTCGGCGAGCGGGCGCGTGGTCGCAACCTTGCCGCCGGGCGGTTCTACGTTGGCGAACAGGCTCATGGCGTCTCCCGGCGCGCCTTCACCGCCCGCTTGCCGACGGCCCTCCCGCGCGAGGCTCCATCGTTCTGCTGCCGCTGCCGGGCAATTTCATACAGCAACACCGCCGCAGCGCCCGCCACGTTCAACGACTCCACGCGCCGTGCCATGGGAATGCTCACGCGAAGAGCGGCTTGCTCGATTTCGCGTGGCAGTCCCGCGCCCTCTGAGCCCAGCGCGAGTGCCAGGGGCTGCCGCAGATCGGTTTGCTCGGGACGCTGTCCGCCTCTTGCCACAGCGGCAAGCAGCAGCGCGCCGCGTTGGTGCAGCAGCGCGACCACCCGGTCCGCAGTGAGATTCAGCAGCATAGGCAGGCGAAACAGCGCGCCTGCCGCGGCCCGGATGGCCTTGGCATTAAACGGACTGGCTGTCGCACGAGTCAGGATCGCGCCGGTGGCGCCGAAGGCCTCGGCCGTACGCAGAATCGTGCCCAGATTGCCGGGGTCCTGCACTCCCGCAAGCACCAGCACGAGGGGCAGGCTGTCGGTAAATAAATCAGACTCCTCCCAGCGCGGCGCCTCCGCCAGGGCCAAAATGCCCGGATTGGTCTCCGTAGTTGTCAGGCTATCGAACACCGTGGATGGCAGTTCGTACATTTCCGTTTCTTTGGCCAGCCGCTTGGCCAGTGTCCGCGCTTCGACTCCGGCATCGCTGCGCAGCAGAACGGTGGTGACCGGCACGCCGCTGGCCAGCGCGTCCTCGATCAGCGTGGGCGTCTCCAGCAGCACCTCGCCCCGGTCGTGCAGCTCGCCCGAGCGGACCATCGTCCGCACCCGCTTCAGCAGGGGATGATGGCGCCCCAGGATCCGGCGCAACGCAGCGGCAGGCATGCCTTCATTGTAGGCTCACCCGGCACACTTTTCTGGCCAATCTGTGCCCGAACGGTATATCCTCATCTACTTTGGTTCTCACAAAGTCATTCAAGGAGAAATCATTCGTATGAAGAGTAGCGGGTTGCGTTCATGGATTCTAATTTCAGGAGTAGCAGTTTGCCTATTGGGGTCCTTCGGGGCGGCACAGGCACAGGAGTTGCCCGGCTCGCCGGCAAGTGCCGCGGAGCGCATCGCCGCGCTCGAAGCCAAGATTCGCCTGCTCGAAGACCGCCTGGAGGCTCTGGAGAGCAGGACGGCGGCGGACAGCGCCCCGCTGGTTGCATCCAACGGAGTTGTTCCGCTGCCAAACCTGCAACGGCAGACGGCGGAGACAGCCACTGTGGTGCCTGCATTAGTGGCCTCTGTAGCCGCGCCCGCGGCGCCGCCGGCGCAGGCGGTGGTCCCGCAACCAGCCGCGCCCACCATCAGCGCGGGGCCGGACGGTTTTACCATCCAAGGCCCCGGCGGCGACTTCCGGCTGAACATCCACTATTCCATGAATGTGGATGGGCGCTTTGCGACGGCGCCGGCCTCCAGTGAGCCCAATTCCTTTTCCTTGCGACGGGCGCAGCCAAGCTTTGATGGCACGCTCTAT
>JBGPJR010000116.1:0-6131 GCA_041485545.1 Terriglobia bacterium | reverse complement strand
CCGGCTCTCGACCGGCAGCTCTTCGATTCTCTCCTTATCCACGGCAGAGCTGAGCGAGGTCTGCGCCAGATCAATCGCGGGTGGCTGTGCCGTGACGGTTACCTGTGTGCTAACCGTTTCCGGTTGCAGTACGATCTCCAAATGGACCGTGGAGCCGACTGCGAGTGTCACGCCGGCGTGCCGGTAGGGCGCGAATCCGGCTTGAGATGCCGACAGTTCATACGTACCGGGATGCAGCTCAGAAATGCGGAAAGCGCCTTCCGCGTCAGTAGCAATTTCGCGCACCTGCCCCGTGTCGACTTCGCGCACCGTTACGACAGCATCCGGGATTCGGCCACCCGCAGAATCATTGACCGAGCCTTCCACAGTTCCACCAACGAGCGATATCTGTGCATAGCTTGATGAAGTCAGGAACAGAAAGAGGGTTAGACTGCCGAGACGAAGAGTCATAGAGATTATGATAACAACTAAACGTTCAGACCTGCAGAACACCTTCTCCCACCAGCATTTGTAGAACAAGTGGTTAATGTGCATCAGTAATTACGCGGCGAATTCCTCCTGGTAAGTGGCTTACTAGTCTGCCGACGAATCCGCAGGGTCAATCCGACGTTCTGGCCGAATGACGCCCTAAGCGGAAACTGACCTACTATCCGACGGGCTGATCGGCTTGACTTGCCAATTGTGTTCCCGCTAGCATCGGGAGTGGAATTGTCCCGCATTCCCGTGGCCGCAAACGGAATCTGTTGGTGATGCGTACTCAGAGCAGAGCAGCCCTCTGGCTGGATCGGATCGTCCAGGCTAAGTGCCGGGAGTTGGAACAATTGCGTCGCTCCGTCCCGCAAGCCGTTCTGGAAAGAAGGATCGTGCCGCACGAGCGCCGCGTCTTTCGGCAGGCGCTCCTCAATACAGCGGCGGAACGAGGGTTTGCGGTCATCGCGGAGATGAAGAAGGCGTCGCCTTCGCGCGGGATGCTGCGTGCCTCCTATGACCCGGTCGCCATCGCACAGAGTTATCAAGCCAGCGGAGCGGCGGCGCTTTCCGTGCTCACCGACCGGGAGTTCTTCAGCGGCTCGCTGGAAGACTTGCAGCGGGTAAAGGCGGCCACTTCGCTGGCCGTCTTGCGGAAAGATTTTACGCTCGCACCATACCATGTCTACGAAGCCGCTGCCGCCGGAGCCGACGCCATCCTGCTGATTGCGGCGATTCTCCAGCCGGAGGAACTCTCCTCGCTGCTTCAGCTCGGCCACAGCCTGGGGCTGGACGCCCTCGTGGAGGTTCATAACGCAGCGGAACTGGAAGCAGCGCTGCAAGCTGGCAGCGACTGCATCGGCGTTAACAACCGGGATTTGGACACCTTAGAGGTCTCGTTGAATACATCCCGCGAACTAATTGATAAAATTCCGGATACTGTTGTCTCCATTAGTGAAAGCGGTATCCGCAGCCCAGAGGACCTCGCGTCCTTGCGTGCGGCCGGCTTCGACGCGTTTCTGATTGGGGAGCGGTTCATAACGGAGCCGGACCCGGGCGTCGCGCTGCGAACCTTGCTCTCCGGTGCCGCCGCGGCAGAGTCTTCGGAGACCCCGCCTCCGAGACAGCAAGCCGTCTAAGGGAAGGACATGGTACGGGTCAAGATTTGCGGCTTAAGGAGACCGGAGGACGTTGAGGCGGCTGTGGCGGCAGGTGCCGACGCCCTGGGATTCAATTTCTGGAAAAGTGGCCCGCGTTATATCGAACCGCAAGAGGCGGCCAGAATCATTGCCCATGTGCCGCCGGCCATCCTGACGGTGGGTGTCTTTGTGGATGAAACTCTGGAAACGGTGCAAACGATTGCCGAGCAAACCGGAATCCAGGCGCTGCAGCTGCATGGCACGGAGTCTCCCGAGTACCTGGAACGGCTGGGCCCCTTTCTCAGGATTAAAGCGCTGAAGGTAAACGCTGCCTTTCGGCCGGAGCAGCTCCGCGCGTATCGCTCGGCCAGCCTGTTTCTGCTGGACGGTTCTGTCGCGGGCATGCATGGCGGCACCGGACAGCCCTTCGACTGGTCTCTTGCCGAGCAGGCGAAAGCGTACGGCAAAATTATTCTCGCGGGCGGCTTGACGCCGGAGAATGTCGCCGAGGCGGTCCGCCGCGTGCGCCCCTGGGGCGTGGACGTGGCCAGCGGCGTGGAACGGCAGCCGGGCGTAAAGGATGCGCGGCTCGTTCGAGAGTTCATTCAGGCTGCGCGCGCTGCCGACGCGCAGGAGCGCGGCTCCGATGCAACGGCGCGGCCTGCTTCCGCAATCCGAGGTAGCTAACCGCAAATGGATGAAGGATCCCTTCTTTTTGATGTCACCAACACCAAGCCGAGGTAGCGCGGCGGCGGGAACCGGCTCGGGAGAGCACGGGCGCTTCGGCGCGTTCGGCGGCCGCTACGCTCCCGAGACGCTCATGCATCCTTTGGAAGAGTTGGAGCAGGCCTATTTTCAGGCCCGCTCCGATCCAGCCTTCCAGCAGGAATTGGATTCCCTGCTACACAACTACGCTGGTCGCCCCACGCCACTCTATCTGGCCAAGCGGCTCAGTGAGCAGCTCGGGGGCGCGAAAATCTACCTCAAACGCGAAGACCTGCTGCACACCGGCGCGCACAAGATCAACAACTGTCTGGGACAGGCGCTGCTGGCCAAGCGCATGGGGAAACGGCGGGTCATCGCCGAGACAGGAGCCGGCCAGCACGGCGTTGCGACGGCCACCGTGGCTGCGCTGATGGGTTTTACCTGCGTCGTCTACATGGGCGAGGAAGACATGGCCCGCCAGCGGTTGAACGTCTTTCGCATGCGCCTGCTCGGCGCCCAGGTCGTCCCGGTGACTGCCGGAAGCCGCACGCTGAAGGAAGCCATCAGCGAGACCATGCGCGACTGGGTCACCAACGTCGACACCACTTTTTACATTCTCGGCAGCGTCCTGGGACCGCATCCCTACCCGCTGATGGTGCGGGATTTTCAAACCGTCATCGGCAAAGAAACCCGGCGCCAGATCCTGGAGGCCGAAGGGCGTCTGCCCGATTTGCTGCTGGCCTGCGTGGGCGGCGGCAGCAACTCCATCGGTTTGTTCCACGAGTTTCTAAACGATTCTGCTGTGGCCATGGTGGGAGTGGAGGCCGGCGGGAGCGGCCCCCACCTCGGGGAGCACGCGGCGCGGTTCCAGGGCGGCAGCCCCGGCGTGCTGCATGGAACCTACAGCTACGTTTTGCAGGATGAAGCTGGCCAGATTGCCACCACGCACTCCGTCTCGGCGGGTTTGGACTACGCGGCGGTCGGCCCGGAGCACGCCCAGCTGCACGATGCCGGGCGAGTGGAGTACACCCAGTGCAGCGACCGCGACGCCTTGGAGGCCTGCCTGCGCCTGCTGCGCACCGAGGGCATCCTGCCGGCGCTGGAATCCGCGCACGCCATTGCGGAAGCCATCCGCCGCGCTCCCGCAGCTAAGGGGCAGGTCTTTGTCGTGAACCTCTCCGGCCGTGGCGACAAAGATATTGAAATCCTGGAGCGGGAACTCCAACTCTAGTTCCGGCTGTGATAGAGTTTGATGCCGTGAAATGCCAGGACCTAATCCGGATGATCGAAGGAGAAGGCTGGATTTTGCTCGATGCACGTGGCGGGCATCGCCAGTATCAGCACACCATGCGGCGCAAGCTGATCACCATCGCGGGAAATGTGGACGACGAGCTGGCACCGGGCACGGTGGATCAGATCTTGATCCTCTGCAGCCTGAAAAAGGAGTGAGGGACATGCAGTATCTTGTGGTAGTGGAAGAGACCGATACAGGCTTCTCGGCCTATTCTCCCGACCTGGCCGGATGCATCGCCAGCGGCGGAACGCGCCACGAGGTGGAGAAGAACATGCGCGACGCCCTCGAGTTTCATATCGACGGGATGCGCAAGGAGCGCATTCCCCTTCCCTTGCGGAAGGCCTATTCCACCTACATGGATGTTCCCGCGTAGTCCCCGGCCGGTTGCGCAGGCGCTCCGAGACGGGGTCCGGCCGAATCTGATCCGCAAGTAGTTTCTCAATCCATCGAAAGACGGCGCCCAAGCCAGTTCTTGTTGGAATGCCCCGGAACGCATGAGCACACGCATCGGCAAACGTTGGAAGGAATTGCAGGAGCGCGGCGAGAAGGCGCTGATCCCCTTTGTCATGGCGGGTGACCCGGACCTGCCGAAGAGCGCCGCCATCGTGCTGGCACTCGCCGCGGCCGGCGCGGACATCGTGGAGCTGGGCGTACCCTTCTCCGAGCCGATCGCGGACGGCCCCGTAATCCAGCGCTCGGGAGGTCGGGCCCTCCGCAGCGGAGCCTCCCTCACCGCCATCTTGGAACTGGTGCGGCAGATCCGGCGCCAGTCCCAGGTTCCGCTGCTGCTGATGGGCTACCTGAACCCGATCCTGCATTACGGCTTTCAGCGCTTCGCAGCGGACGCGGTCGCCAGCGGCGCCGACGGCGCGCTGATCACCGACCTCAGCGTGGAGGAGGCCGGTCCGTTCGTCGCCGAGATGCGGCGCGCCGGGCTCGATACCGTGTTCCTCGCCGCCCCCACCAGCACGGAGGAACGATTGCAGCGCATCGCCGAGTTTTCCACCGGCTTTGTCTACGCCGTAAGCCGCACCGGAACCACCGGAGCGCAGGAAAAGGTCTCCTCGGCCCTCGCCCCGCTGCTCGCTCGGCTGCGCGCCACCACATCTCTGCCGATTGCAGCCGGCTTCGGCATCTCGCGCCCGGAGCATTTGGCTGAACTTGCTCCGCTCGCCGATGGCGTGGTGGTCGGAAGCGCGCTGGTGCGCACGATCGAGGAGCACCTGGATGATCCCGCCCCGCACGCCGCAGCGTTTCTCCGCCAGCTTCGCCAAGGATTTCCGCAACGGGTGCGCGCGTGATCGCGGGCCAGCCGGTCTTTCCCTCCTTGTATCTCGTCGCTGGCCCGCTGAGTTCCTACTTCTTCGCTGTGGCATAATGAGGACGCGGTGGGAGCAGGCGCGATGGAGATAGCGGACTGGCGCAAGAAGATTGACGAGCTGGACCGCGAGTTGGTGCGCCTGCTCAACGAGCGGGCGCGCTGCGCCGCGGAGATCGGAACATTGAAGCACCAGAACGGCCTTCCCATTCAGGAGCCGAACCGTGAGCAAGAGGTGCTGAAGCACGCGCTGGAAGCCAACGCGGGGCCTCTCGATGACGAGGCCTTGCGACGCGTGTTCCGGCAGATTGTCGAGGAAATGCGGCGCCTGGAGCAGCAGATGCTGGACCAGCGCAAGGCCGAGGCGAAGTAACAAGCGATGAGCGAAAATCAAACCGGGGCGATCCGGCAAATTACCATTTGCGGCGTGGGGCTGATCGGCGGCTCGCTCGGGCTGGCCTTGAAACAAGCCGGTTTTACGGGCCGGATTGTGGGCCATGGCCGCCCCGCTACGCTCGAAAAAGCGGAGCGGCGCGGGGCGATTGATTCCGGCTCGTCCAATTTGGCCGAAGCCGTGGCCGATGCCGATGTGGTCTACCTTTCGACACCCATCCTGAACATCCTGGAGCTGATGGAGAAACTACCGCCGCTAGTCAAGCGGGAGGCCCTGATCACCGACGCCGGCAGCACCAAGAGCGTCATCACCGAGAAAGGGGTGGCGCTGTTTTCCGCGCCCCCGTGGTTTGTCGGCGGGCATCCCCTGGCGGGAAAGGAAACCACTGGCGTGGACAGTGCCGATCCGAACCTGTTTCAGGGCGCCCGTTACGCCCTCACCCCGTTCAGCCGCCATCACCTCGACCCGCCGGTGGCGCGCGACTTTGTCGGCTGGCTCGACCGCATCGGCGCACGCGTGATGATTCTGGACGCGGATGTGCACTACGAGATTGTCACCTGGACCAGCCACCTTCCCCAGATGGTTTCGACCGCACTGGCCGTCGCTGTGCGCGAGAACGTCAAGTACCCGGAAGACCTGGAGCTTTCCGGCGGCGGCCTGCGCGACGCCTCACGGCTGGCCGACAGCTCCTATCGCGTCTGGCGCGACATCTGCCTCACCAATGCGGAAAACCTGGAGCGGGCGCTGACCACCTTTGCGCAGCTGCTGGAACACATGCGCGACAACCTGCGCAGCCGCGAACTGGAGCACCTG
>JBGPJR010000115.1:0-6156 GCA_041485545.1 Terriglobia bacterium | reverse complement strand
GATCAGCTTCTTACTCTCGAACACGCCCAGGACGGTGTTGGTGTTGCCAACGTCCAGCGCCAGCAGCAACCCGGCTTTGCCGTTGGCCTTGCGCACCGTCTGTTTTCTTTGGGTCAACGCTTGGTTACCTTTCAGGCAAATTGTAGACCGCCGCAACAGCTGTCACGCAGACCGCACCTGGCCGCTCAGGATCCGTTCCGTCTGGCCGTCATCGCGGCGGACAAGCAGCAGCCCTTCGGCCGTCAGGCCGCTTGTCACGCCTTCAATTACGCTGGGCCCTTCCGTGATCCGCACGCGCTTGCCACGCGCATAACTGGACACTTCTTCGAAGCGCGCCACGATGGCCTGCGGTCCAATCTCCCGCAGGCGATTATAAAAGTGCTCCAGGCGCTTGAGAACCAAAACCAGAATTTCCAGCCGCGAGAAGCCGTGGCCTGCCTCCAAAAGCAGCGAGGTGGCCTCGCTCGCCAGCTCCTCCGGAATCTGCTGCTGGTTCACGTTGATTCCGATTCCGATCAGCACGTGCGTGATACGCACCGGCTCCGCGGTCATCTCGACCAGAATGCCGGCGCATTTCTTTTCGCCGATCATCACGTCGTTCGGCCAGCGCAGGTCTGTGGCGAGCGCGGTCGCCTCCTGAATCGCCTCCGCGACCGCTACCCCGGCCATGAGCGTTAGCACCGGCGCCGCCGCGGGAGCCATCGATGGCCGCAGGATGAGCGTGCCATACAGCCCGGCTGTGCGTTCCGAGATCCACTGGCGGCCGAAGCGCCCGCGCCCGGCAGTCTGCTCCTCCGCCACCACCAGCGTGCCTTCCGGCGCGCCCTTCACAGCCAGGCGGGCCGCTTCGTTCATGGTGGAGCCGGTCGAATAGAAATGGTGGACGCGGCTGCCGAACGCTCCCGTTCCTGGACTGGCCGGCAAGCGCCGCCGGATGGCGCGCGGCGTCAGCACGTCCGGCACTTTCACCAACTGATACCCGCTGCCGGGAAACCCTTTGACCTCCACGCCCCATTCCCGCAGGCGCTCCATCCACTCGCCCAGCGTGGAATGCGGAATGCGCAACTCGGAGGCGATCTTGGCGCCGCTCACCACCACCGTGGCGTGTTCCACGAGCAGGTCGATCAGGCGGTCGAGTTGGCGGTCCAGTTGATGCTCCGGCATAGTGGGGCGCGCTCAGCATCCTGAGGCCGACCCCGATCTTGTCATCCCGAGAAGGCAAAGCCTCCGAGGGATCTGTTCTTGGCTAAAACATTGCCAAGCCCACGGGATGCCGGCTATGACAACGTGCGGTAAGCGATTACCCTAGCTTGCGCAGCGTCTCCCGAACCTTCGCAAGCTGGGTGGTCACTTCCTCTCGGCGCGCGCGCAAATTCGTCACCACGTGCTGCGGAGCCTTGGCGAGAAACTGCTCGTTATCGAGCTGCCGGCCGAGGACCGTCAGTTCCTGTTCGAGTTTTTGCTGCTCCTTGCGCCAGCGGGCCCGCTCCTCATCCAAATCCACTGCCTCGGCGACCGCGATCTTCAAGGAAAAATCCGGCAGCGACCGAACCGCGCCGCCCTGCTCGTTGAACGGTTTGGCTGCCAACTGTAGAGAAGAAAGATTCGCCAGACGTTCAATCGCCTGCCGGTGCTGCGAGCCGATGTGAGCGGCGCTTCCGTTTGCGGCGTACAGCTCCACGGCCACTTTGAGCCGTGCATCGACGCGCTTCTCGGCTCGCATGTTGCGGATGTTGCCAATGATCTCCTGCAGCAAGGCCATCTCTTTCTCGGCGATCTCGTCGAGCCGCGCGCGATCGTGCTGGGGAAATGGCGCCAGCGCGATGGAACTGTCGCGCGCGGCCAGCCGCTGCCACAACTCTTCCGTGATGAACGGCATCATGGGATGGAGCAAGCGCAGCGCCACGTCGAAGGCGCGGCAGAGATTTTCAAACGCCGGAGGCATCTTGGCGGAATTCTGCGGCGCGGCATCGAAGCTGAGCTTTTTCAACTCCAAATACCAGTCGCAGAACTCATGCCAGAAAAAGTGGTAGATCAGGTCCGCAGCGCGGTCGTAGCGGTAGTCCTCCCAGGCCTTCGCCATCTCCGCCGCCAGGCGCGAGAGGCGCGAACAAATCCAGCGGTCTTCGAGGGCCAGTTCTCCCTCTGGGCCGGGCACAGGAACGAAGCTGCCATCGTCCGGAGGAATCCACGCCGGCGCGCCCGCCTTTTCGAGCGACAGGAACACGAACCGCGCCGCGTTCCAGATCTTGTTGGCGAACGCGCGGTAGCCATCCATGCGGTCGCGCGAGAGCACAATGTCGGTGCCCGGCGGCGACATGATGGCCAGGGTGAAGCGTACCGCGTCGGTGCCGTACTGCTCGGTCACTTCCAGCGGGTCAATAACGTTTCCCTTCGTCTTCGACATCTTCTGCTTTTCGGCGTCCCGCACCAGCTGGTGGATATAGACCTCGCGGAAGGGAACGTCGTGCATGAATTCCAGACCCATCATCATCATGCGGGCGACCCAGAAAAACAGGATGTCGAAGCCGGTGATCATGAGCGAGGTGGGATAGAACGCTTGCAGGTCTTGCGTCTTCTCGGGCCAGCCAAGCGTGGAGAAGGGCCACAGCGCGGAGCTGAACCAGGTGTCGAGGACGTCAGGGTCCTGCGTGAGGCTGGCGCTCTGGCATTTGTGGCAGCGCGCCAGGTCTTCCAGCGAGACCGTCGCTTCGCCGCAGGAACCGCAATACCACGCCGGGATGCGATGCCCCCACCAGAGCTGCCGCGAGATGCACCAGTCGTGAATGTTCCGCATCCAGTCCAGATAAATCTTTGTGTAATTCTCCGGAGTGAAGCGCGTGTGGCCGTCCTCGACGGCGCGCAGGGCCGCTTCCGCCAGCGGGGCGACCTTCACGAACCATTGCGTGGATAGGCGCGGCTCCACCACGGTGTGGCAGCGCTGGCAGCGACCGAGCGCCAGCGTGTAGGGCTCCACTTTCGCGAGCAGCCCTTGCGCCTCCAGATCCACCAGGATGCGTTTGCGCGCCGCAAAGCGGTCCAGGCCCGCGTAGGCTCCGGCGTTCTGGTTCATCTTGGCTGTTTCATCCATCACGTCAATCTGCGGTAGGTTGTGGCGCTGTCCGGCCGCAAAGTCGTTGGCATCGTGCGCGGGCGTCACCTTGACGACCCCGGTGCCAAAGGCGGGATCAGCTAACTCATCTAGAATGATTGGGATATCTCGGTTCATCAGCGGCAGCCGCACGGCCTTGCCGTGGAACTTGGCGTAGCGATCATCGCTTGGGTTGATCGCCACGGCCGTGTCGCCCAGCATCGTTTCCGGGCGGGTCGTGGCGACCACGAGATACTCATCCGTGCCGATCACGGGATAGCGAATGTGATAGAGATGACCCTGCGTCTCTTCATGTACCACTTCGAGATCGGAGATAGCCGTCTGGCAGCGCGGACACCAGTTGACGATGTACTTGCCGCGATAGATCAGGCCCTTTTCGAACAGGCTGACAAACACTTTGCGCACGGCGCGCGAGAGGCCCGGATCAAGCGTGAAGCGCTCGCGCGACCAATCGCACGACGCGCCCAGGCGAATCATCTGCTGCTTGATCGTGTCGCCGCTCTGCGCTTTCCACTCCCACACCTTTTTCTCGAAAGCTTCGCGGCCCATCGCGCGGCGGTCCAGGCCCTGCTCGGCCAGCTGGCGCTCGACGACCATCTGCGTGGCAATCCCGGCGTGGTCGGTGCCGGGCAGCCATAGCGTGTTGAAGCCCAGCATGCGCTTCCAGCGGATCAGAATGTCGATTTGGGTATGCTCCAGCATGTGCCCCATGTGGAGCGATCCGGTGACGTTCGGCGGCGGAATCACGAGCGAGAACATGGGTTGCCGAGAGGCGGCGTCGGCTTCAAACAATCGCTTCTCGACCCACTCTTTGGCCCAGCGCGGCTCGATTTCGCCGGGGTTATATTGCTTGGACATTTCCGCCATAGGAGGCTCTGATTATGCCCGCGCGGGCGGAGGGCGTCAATTGCGCGCGAATCAGGGCGCCGAGAGCGGCCAAGCTCATCTCACACAATCCGGTTTCCATAAGACTCTCAAAAAAGACCCTTACGAATACGACAACGTCATGGTCAGGGCAGAACCGATGATTCTAGTATCCCCTTGAAGGAAAAGTTTGGTCCAGTATATGCTCGACGCCTGGATGGCTGATCGCCACTGAGATCGCGTCCACTAGGAGGCAAACGAATGCTGGCCGACAGAATTGTGGGAGTGCCGCGCTCGCCGTTTTACAGCATTATGGAGCTGGCCGCAAAAAGAGGCGACTGCATTTACCTGCACTTGGGCGAGCCGGATGTCATCACTCCCGCCCATATTCGTGATGCGGTCAAGAAGGCATTGGACGAGGGCCACACCCATTACGGATCCGACCGGGGAGAGCCGGAGCTGCGGCAGTTGCTGGCAGAGAAATTCCGGCGCCAGTACGGCGCTGACTACGACTGGCGCGATGAAATCCTGATTACCGCCGGCGGACAGGCGGCTCTTCACGTTGCGGTGATGTCGCTGGCCAATCCCGGAGACGAAGTGATCATCCTGCTGCCGCACTATCCGCCGTATGTTGTCAACGCTCAGCTGGCAGGGGCTAAGGCGGTCTTCGTCCCCCTGAAAAGCGAGCGCGGCTTTGTCCCCGATCCGGGCGAAATCGAAAGCGCCGTTACCCCGAAGACCAAGTTGCTCCTCGTTTTGAGCCCCAACAATCCAACGGGCGCCGTCTATCCGGAGCCTATTCTCCGGGAAATCCTGGAACTGGCCGTTCGGCGCAACATCACGATCGTCTCCGACGAGACTTACGAAAGCCTGGTTTATGACGGCCTCCGACACACCAGCCTGCTGTCTTTTCCCGGAGCGAAGGAGTCTGTCGTGTTGGTCAGCAGTTTCTCCAAGACTTATGCGATGACCGGACTGCGCGTGGGATACATGGCCGCGCCGCGCGACAAGCTGTTGCAATTCCTCAAATACCATCACACGGCGAACATCAGCGCCAACGTCCCCTCGCAACGCGGGTGCATCGCCGCCATGAACGGACCGCAGGACTGCGTCGTGCAGATGCGGGACGAATACCAACGCCGGCGGAATCTGCTTCTCCCCCTGCTCAACGACATTCCCGGCATTCGCTGCGGTATCCCGCAGGGAGCCTTTTTTGCTTTTGCCGACATTCGAGACTTGGGTGTCCCCTCCCTGGAATTTGTCCAGTATCTGGTTCGCGAGGCGGGGGTCGTGCTCACCAACGGCAGCGGCTTCGATTACGAAGGATTTGTGCGGATCTCTTATGCGGCCCCGCCGGCGCAGATCGAGCAGGCCATGGACCGCATGAAGCGGGCGGTCATCAATATGCCGGCCGCTTTAAGAAAATAGGCCGGCAATGAGCCGAATTTGCTAACGATTTGCGGGAGTTCCAGAATCGCCCTCGGTTGCCGGCGGCGATGGGGGGAGTTCCGGGGAATTTTCTCCCGGTGGAGCTGGTTGCTCGCCGGCAGCGGATGCTGCTGGGCGTGCGGAGGCGGGCGGGGCGCTGCGTAACGGCGCCGCGCCGCTAGGCGGACTGTTCTGCGGAGGTGCGCTGGGCGGCGCGGTCTGAAAAATAACCGCGGGGCGCTCTGCGGGCGCCGCCGAAGCGGCGGCTTCCCTCTCTTCGGCGGGCGGAGCATCGCGTGTTACCTGCCGCTCTTCCAGAATTGGCGCTGGTTGCGTCTGAAGGATCACTAAGACTTCGTCCAGCCGGTTCAGAGGCGCCAGCGGCTGGACCGTTACGTCCTGAAACTCTGGTCCGGGCTTGGCCCCCACGACTATTCCCACAGGGAGTCCTTTAGGATAGACTTGGTCCTCTCCGGAAGTGACAACCTTCTCTCCCGAGTTGATTTGCTCTCCGTTCGGTACATAGGCGAGCGTGCACAGAGATTGGTTCTGGCCCTTGAGCACGCCGTGCACACGCGAGTCCTGCAGGAGACAGGCCACTCCGCTGTAGGGGTCCGTTACCAGCAACACCTGGGCCGTCTCGGGAAACACATGCAGGACTTTGCCGACCACCCCCTCCGGAACCAGTACCGGCATGTCCGGCTCGATGCCGGCACTTTGTCCCTTGTCGAGCGTGACAATACGTGCGGTTT
>JBGPJR010000114.1:0-6182 GCA_041485545.1 Terriglobia bacterium | reverse complement strand
TGAGCCGCAGCAGTTCCTGTCCAGCGTGACCTATTCCCTGCCGTTCGGATTCGATCTGAGCGGAACGACGAAGTTCACGTCGGGCCGGCCGATCACGGCTCGAACTGGCGCGGACACCAATCAGGACGGCGTGACCACCGACCGCCCAATCGTCAATGGAGTCATGTTCAAGCGGAACGCCTTCCGCAACAATGGCTTCAAAGACGCCAGCCTGCGTCTGCAGAAATCCTTCGTGCTGCCGAACGAGAAAGGCAAGCTCTCGTTCATCGCGGACGCCACGAACGTCTTCAATTTCCACGACGTCTGGATGTCTTCGAGCCAGACCTACACGAGCGCTACCTTCCTGAAAACGAAAGACAGTTTGGGGAACTACGCTCCGAGCACGTCGATTGCAAACGACTCCCGAACCATTCAGCTCGGGCTTCGGTTCCAGTTCTAGTGGTTGTTTTTCGGAAGAGTCCGGGCCTCTGTGCCACGATTGTTCGACCCTTTGGGGGCCGGCCAAAACTCCGGCCCCCGCAGAAAACTGCAAGTGACAACCGGCTGCAAGATCGTCCTTGCAGTCAACGGCTGAATCATTAGGAGGATTTCATGAAAGTCGCATATTTGTTCACCACCTCAGGGCATACGGTCGACTACAAGCTCGGCAAGATGATCCTGCCACAGCTCGAAGCAGGCACTCACGGCGTGGATGTTGTCGGGATGTTTTTCTTCGACGACAACGCGTACATCCTGCGCAAAGGAGATCCTTTGGGAGAGCGCTTAGCCAAGGTTGCGAAAGAAAAGAACATTTGGCTGGGAGTCTGCGATATGTGCGCGCTGGATCGGGATCTGGCCGAGGGCGAGCCGGTTTGGTGCGAACCAAACCGGAAGAGCCCGCGTAAGGCTGGGGCACCCGAGAAGATCAAGCTGAAGAACGCGATCGAGGGCTTGCACGTGGGTTGCTTCCCGGATGTTTACAAGGCGCTCAGCGGCAATCCTCCCGATCTGGTCATCAGCCTCTGACCCCTTGGTAGTGGTGCAGGTGGACGAGACCGCACGACGGTGAGGACGCCACCTGGGGAGAACAGCCACCCACTCCGCTGTTGACCTGGGGGCGAACCATCATGAACGACCGGAAGAAGTTGGCCGATAAGATTGCTGAGCTTGCGGGACCCCCAACGGCTCCCGCAATCGGCTTCGAGGCGCCAGCGTCGGAGCAATGATGTCCAGCTCTTGTGGCTTGGCTGTCGAAATGGAGAGATCGCAATGTTGAACCGGGAAGGTTCCCGACGATGGATCGTGCTGACGGCGTTGCTTGCGCTCCTTGCGGGCACGCCAGGCCGCGCCGAGGACGGTGAAATTCAATGGTTCAAGGATTTGGCCAAGGCCAGCGAGGCGGCGCAGAAAACGAACCAGCCCATGTTGATTGACTTCTGGGCGGACTGGTGCGGTCCCTGCAAAATCATGGACGCGGAGGTCTACCGTGACCCTGCGGTGATCGCTGCCCTGGGCCAGAAGGTCATCGCCGTGCGGCTCAACTTTGACTTGCAGCAGGAGATGGTGCGCCGCTACAAGGTGGAAGCCTTGCCCTTCCTGGTGTTCGCGAATTCTTACGGAACTGAGCTGATGCATCATCGCGGGCTTCTGGAAGCGGAAGATCTAACGGCCGTCCTGAAAGCATTGCCCGCTGACGTGTCGGAGCTGAACCGCTTGGACCGCATCCTCCAGGAAGATAAGAACGATTTTGGTGCGCTGCTGGATTTGGGGCAGAAGCTGACCGCCGCGGGATTGTTCGGTTCCGGCAACAGTTATCTCCAACGCGCCCTGAAACAGAAAGAGGCTGACAAGAACCCCGTCCAGCGAGAGGCGATTCTATTCACCCTGGGAAACAACTGGCTTGCGCTGCAGGATGGAAAACAGGCCGCCGAAATGTTGGAGCGCTGCCGCAAGGAATTTCCCACCAGCGCCCGGCTGCCCGACATCCTCCTGGGTCTGGGCAAAGCCTACGTTCTCGATGAGAAGCCGGAGAAAGCCCAGAGCGTCCTCCATGCTCTCCTCGCAGCGTACCCGGAATCCGAGGCCGCCGCCACGGCCCGCGAACTGCTGCAGTCGCCCTAGCGTCCGCCCGTCGGGCCTCTCTTGTGAATCCGCGCCTCCCGACGTTGGGATGCTGGCCTAAGTCCACTCTTGACCGCTACCGGGAAAGGGCCTTCCCTTTGCTGGCTTCGCCCCGGTATAGTGGATGGTTCGCTTTTACCACCGAGACCGAGGAGGATTCATCATCATGCAGGAGCGCAAAGGAGCCGTCACGCTGCACGGCAATCCCATGACCCTGGCCGGGCCGGAGCTGAAGCCCGGAGACAAGGCCCCGGACTTCCGGGTCGTCAGCAATGACCTGAAGCCGGTGACGCTGGCTGACACCGGGGGCAAGGTGCGGATACTCGCCTCGGTCCCGTCGCTGGACACGCCCGTGTGCGACACTGAAACACGGCGGTTCAACGAGGAAGCCGCCAAGCTTCCGGGCGTTGAAATCCTGACCATCAGCATGGACCTGCCCATGGCGCAGAAGCGTTGGTGCGGAGCCGCCGGGGTCGACAAGGTGCGGACGCTTTCCGATTATCGCGACCGCAGCTTCGGCCCTGCCTACGGCGTGCTGATTCAAGAACTTATGCTGGACGCCCGCGCCGTCTTCGTGCTCGACAAAGACAACACCATCCGTTACGTGGAATACGTCAAGGAAGTTGCCGAGCAGCCCAACTACGAGGCCGCCCTGGCGGCGGCCCGGAAGCTGGCATCCTGAGTCCGCCGCGGGCCGTCCGCCCTTTGACACCCAGCCAGAGGCTCTGCTACTGTTTATGATTGTCTTCCGGCAACAGTTGGCAGTTCCGCCAGGCCCGGAAAGCGGACCCTTGTAGGAGGAAAACTCGGTGGGACATCACGCGCGCAATTATCTGTTTACCTCGGAGTCGGTGACCGAGGGCCATCCCGACAAGATTGCGGACCAGATTTCGGACGCCGTCTTGGACGCGGTCCTGGCTCAGGACCCTCGCGGCCGGGTCGCCTGTGAAACCGTGGTAACCACCGGCCTGGTTCTCATCGCCGGCGAGATTACCTCCAATGCCTCCGTCGAGTATCCGCAGATCGCGCGAAAAACCATCGAGCGGATCGGCTACACGCGCGCCAAGGTCGGCTTCGACTGCTACACCTGCGGCGTGCTCACGGCCATTCACGAGCAGTCCCCCGACATCGCCAGGGGCGTGGACACGGGCGGAGCCGGCGACCAGGGCATGATGTTTGGTTTTGCCTGCAATGACACCCAGGAACTGATGCCGCTTCCCATCGTTCTGGCGCACAAGCTGGTGCGCCGGCTGGCCGAGGTGCGCCGCAGCGGGACCGTGGATTTTCTGCGGCCCGATGGCAAATCGCAGGTCTCGGTGCGCTATGAAGACGGCAAACCGTTGCGCGTCGAAACGGTGGTGGTCTCTTCGCAGCACAGCGACGTCGTGAAGAACGAAGTGCTGCGGCAGGCGATCCTGGATGAGGTCGTAGCGGCCGTGATTCCTCCGCAGATGCTGCATCGCGGGACCCAATATCACATCAACCCCACCGGCCGGTTCGTCACCGGCGGGCCTTCGGGCGACAGCGGGCTTACGGGGCGCAAGATTATCGTGGACACCTACGGCGGCATGGGGCACCACGGCGGCGGCGCCTTCTCCGGCAAGGACCCCACCAAAGTGGACCGCTCAGCCGCCTACATGGCGCGCCACATCGCCAAGAACCTGGTCGCGGCTGGCGCCGCGGAGCGCTGCGAGGTCCAGCTCGCATACGCCATCGGCGTGGCCGAGCCGGTCTCCGTTATGGTCGAAACGTTCGGCACCGGCCTGGTGGAGGAAGAAAAACTGGAGCGCATCGTCCGCGACGTGTTTCCCCTGACCCCTCTTGAGATCATCGAGTACCTGCACCTGCGCCGTCCGATCTACGAGCTGACCGCCGCTTACGGCCATTTCGGGCGGCATGAGCCCAGCTTCACTTGGGAGCTGACCAATCGCGCGGAGGAAATCCGTCACGCCGCCGGGCTGGCTTCCGAGGTGGGCGCGCGTACGTCCGCGCGCGCTTGATCCGGGCCGCGAACCATTCCACGGAGCCGCGGCGCATTTCCTGGCCATTATTCTAGAAAGGGAAAACGCCATCTCATGCCACTTGTCGCCAATCTGCCTCATGACGTGAAAGACCTCGCGCTGGCCGATGCGGGGAAGCGCCGCATCGAATGGGCTGACCAGTTCATGCCCACGCTCGCCAGCATCCGCAAGCGCTTCGCCAAGGAGCAGCCGCTCAAAGGCCGCCGCATTTCCGCGTGCCTGCATGTGACCACGGAGACCGCGAATCTCGCGATTACGCTGCAGCAGGGCGGCGCGCAGATGGTGCTGTGCGCTTCCAATCCCTTGAGCACGCAGAACGATGTGGCGGCCTGCTTGGTGCGCGACTATGGCATGCCCGTGTTTGCCATCAAAGGCGAGGACCATGACACCTACTATGCCCACCTGGAAGCGGCCTTGCAGAGCAGGCCGCAGATGACTATGGATGACGGCGCAGACTTGGTCACTCTCGCCCACACCAAACGCACCGAGTTGGCGGGCGATCTCATCGGCGGCACCGAAGAGACCACCACCGGCGTCATCCGGCTGCGCAGCATGGCCGCGCAGGGCGTGCTGCGTTATCCCATCATCGCGGTGAATGACGCCAACACCAAGCATATGTTCGACAACCGCTACGGCACTGGTCAGTCCACCATGGACGGCATTCTGCGCGCCACCAACGTTTTGATCGCCGGCTCCAAAGTCGTCGTGGCCGGCTATGGATGGTGCGGACGCGGCATCGCCCTGCGGGCGCGGGGCCTAGGCGCTCACGTCATCGTCACGGAAGTGGACCCCACGCGCGCCCTGGAAGCCCTCATGGATGGCTACGAGGTGATGCCTATGCCCGCCGCGGCCGCGGTCGGCGACGTCTTCATCACTGCCACGGGCGATAAGAGCGTGCTCGCGCGTGAACATTTCGACAAAATGAAGGACGGCGCGGTGCTCGCCAACTCCGGCCACTTCAACGTGGAGATCGACATCCCGGCGCTCGAGCAGCTCGCCGCCAGCCGCCGCACCATGCGCGAGTTTGTCGAGGAATACCGCATGGCCGACGGCCGCCGCATTTATCTATTGGCCGACGGTCGTCTGATAAACCTCTCCGCCGCCGAGGGTCATCCGGCCTCCGTCATGGATATGAGCTTCGCCAACCAGGCGCTCTGCGCCGAATACATGGTCCAGAACGCCGCGCGGCTGGAGAACAAAGTCTATCCCGTGCCCGAGGAGATTGACCGCATGGTGGCGCAGATCAAACTCGATGCCATGGGCGTCCGCATTGACCGGCTGACCGCCGAGCAAGCAAAATATCTCTCTTCCTGGTCTGAAGGCACCTAAGAACTCGACATAGCCCATGCGTGAGTACGCTGAAAAGGTGCTGTCCCATCTCGACCGCCGCGAAGTCCAATACGCCGACGTGCGCGTCATCGAATCGCGCGAGCGCTACATCTCCACTAAGAACGGCAAGATGGGCAACGCAGCCTCGGAGGAGTCGCTGGGCCTGGGTGTGCGCTGCCTGGTCAATGGCTGCTGGGGTTTTGCTTCCACCGACGACCTGTCGGCCGACTCGCTTCCGGCCGTCGCGCAGCAGGCTCTGCAAATCGCGCGCGCCAGCGCCACGGCGAAAAAGCAGGACATCGTCCTCGCCCCGGAACAGAAGGCCGTTGCCACCTGGGCCTCGCCTTGCCGCGTGGACCCTTTTACCACCTCGGTAGAACAAAACCTGGAACTGCTGCTCCGCGCCGACGCCGAAATGCGCGCCGTGGCGGGCATCACGCTCGCCGAAGCCAGCATGAACTTCCACCGCTCCCGCCAGCTGTTTATGAGCACGGAAGGCTCCGTGATTGACCAGACGCGCATCATCACCGGTGCCGGCATCGAGGCGTACAGCTTCAAAGACAACGACATTCAGAAGCGCTCCTATCCCAATTCCTTCCGCGGCCAGTATCAGCTCAAGGGCTACGAATTGCTGGACGAGATTCAACTGGTCGAGAACGCGCGGCGTGTCGCCGAGGAAGCCGTGGCGCTGCACCAGGCCGCGCAGTGTCCGCAGGGCCAGCGCGCCATCAT
>JBGPJR010000113.1:0-6189 GCA_041485545.1 Terriglobia bacterium | reverse complement strand
GCGCCCGGCTCCTGTTGCGGCGCCGAGCACCAAGGAATGCCCCTACTGCCTGAGCGCGGTGCCGCTCAAGGCCACTCGCTGCGCGCACTGCACCTCGGAACTCAAACCGGCCTGAGTATCTTCGAAGCACGACCCGATACTATGTCCCCTCCCGACTCGGAACTCCGGCGCTTGCTGGAAGCTGTCGTCCGCAATCTGGGCCTTACTCTGAGCGATCCGCAGGTCGGGCAGCTGACGACGCATTTCTCGCTGCTGCTGCGGTGGAATGAGAAGATCAACCTTACTGCTATCCGCCGTCCGGAAGAAATCGCCGCCCGGCACTTTGAAGAGTCGTTGTTTCTGGCGACCCTCTTGCCGCCGCCGCAAGGGTTGCTGGTGGACGTGGGCTCCGGAGCCGGTTTCCCCGGTCTCCCGCTCCACATAGCCTGGCCCGCCGTGGAAGCGGTCCTGCTGGAGCCAAATCACAAGAAAGCTACTTTTCTGAAGGAGGTGATCCGCGCCTGCGGCCTCAAGGGAGCCGAGGTGCGCACGGAGCGCTTGGAGCAGACGGCCCGGACTGAGTTAGCGTCGCGCGCTGCGCTGGTGACGCTGCGCGCCGTCAAGCCATCGGACAAACTGCTGGCGGATGTGAAGCGGCTGCTTGCGCCCGGGGGACGGGTGGCGCTGTTTCTTGGCGAAGCGGATGCTGCCGCAGTCTCCGCCCAGGCGTCGTTTCAATGGCAAGAGATGGTGGCGGTTCCGCGCTCCGAGCGCCGCGTCATCCTGATCGGAGAAGATCACCTTCTCTCAAAATGACGCGAGCAGCTACTGCGGTTTTTGGCGCTGGGCCAGCACTTCCATTTTCTTTGCCAGCTCCAGATCGAACGTGCTGATCCCGCCGAGCGAGTGTGTGGACAGGTCCACCACAACTTTGTGGTACACGTTGAACCATTCCGGGTGATGATTCATGGACTCGGCCGTCAGCGCCGCGCTCGTCATGAACCCGAAGGCCTGCACGAAGTTCTCAAACTGGTATTCCCGGTGCAGCTTGCCCTTCTCCACCTTCCATCCGGACAGCTTCTTCAAAGCATCCTGAATCTCCGCATCCGACAGTTTGCGCGGCGGCTCTCCCATGGTTTCCTCCTGCACAAGCTTGTAGCAAGTGCCGGTCGATTCTATACTACTCGGCCGAGCCACTGAAGATGCCATTGCAGCCGCCCACAGACTTAGCGCCGTTTGAGGTTTTGTTCGACCACAGCGAAACGAACCCCGCGCTGCCTCCCGAGCTGCTGGCGTTTGCGGGCAACATCGGATTCCCGCAGCCGCCTCCGGAGCGGCCCTGGGTCTTTGCCAACTTTGTGCAAAGCCTGGACGGGCTGGTCAGTTTTGGCGGGACCCGGCCGGGTGGCGAATGGATCAGCCGCAGCCGCCATGATCGCTGGATGATGGACCTGCTCCGCGCGCACGCCGACGCGGTGCTGTGCGGCGCGGGCACGCTGCGCTCCGAAGCACAGCACGGCGAGATTCCTCGCGGGCCGGTCTATCGTATCGTGCACGACGAGCTGTTGGGTCTGCGCCAGGAGCGGCTCCAACTGGCCACGCTGAAGATTATTGTGGTCTCAGGCTCCGGTACGCTGCAACCGGCGGAGTACCGGCTGTTTCAGTCCGAGCACGTCGAGACCTGGATCGCAACCACTCCACAGGGACGCCGCCAGATCGGGGATGCCGAATACGCGCGCGTATTGGTTTCCGGCAGCGGCGTCCGCGTGGACTGGGCGGAGTTGCTGCGCAGGCTCCGCGCCGAGTTGTCCGTTCGCTATTTGCTCTGCGAGGGCGGTCCCACACTCTATGGAGATCTGGCACGAGCGGGACTCGTGGACGAAAAATTTCTGACCATCGCGCCGCAGGAAATCGGAGCCAGGCTGCCCGGCAGGCAAACGCCCGAGGAGCGCGAGGCGAATGCCGCTAAGACGCTGCGGCCGACCAGCCTCGCTGGACCGGGCTTTTCCGTGGAAACGGCATTGTGGTACCGCTGGATCAGCTGCCGCCGTGCCGGAGATCACGCCTTCAACCGTTACCGCCGCGTCTAGCATGGCAGCTGAGCTGAGCTGTTCCCTTTCGGCCAGTAATTCCCGAAACGACACTCCCCGCGATTTCACCTTTTCTCAAGACTCTTTGTCACCAGCCTGTTAGGAGGACTGCTTCGGGGAACGGCACTTGCCTTCTCCGAAAGAGGCAGGGGAGGCGCGAGAGGGGGGCAGTTGAAGGATTCTCTACCAACAGAACCAGGCGTAGCCGTTGTTGCCGGACAGAAAGAAACGGTCTTGATCGTCGTGTCAGACCAAAGCCAAGCGGCCGGTTTGCAGCGGGACCTCGAGGGCAGCGGCTACGCGCTGCTCACGGCCGTCGGTTCCAGGGAGGCCGCGGAACAACTGCAACACCGCCCACCGCACCTGATTCTGGTCGGCGGGCTGGCCGGCCAGGAAGGAGATACCGCCCAGCCGAAAACGGAGGAGCGCGCGCCGGAAGATATCTATGAGCTGTGCCGCGCCGCCAAGGCCGCCTCCCGATCAGCGCGCATCCCGATCCCGGTGCTGCTCCTTGCCTCCGTGTGGACCGAGGAGGCCCTGGCGCGTGGCCTGGATGCAAGGGTCGACTATTTCCTCTTTGCACCGTACCAGCCGCAAGACTTGCTGCGCAGCATCCGCAACGCTCTGCTCAGCGGCCCCTTCAAGGATGAGGAAGGGATGGGCGGACAGGTGTCCCCGCCGGTGACGGTGATTTATCAAGACCGCCTGCTGCACGTCTCGGCGGGGCAGGAACGGCTCGCCCGGCTGAGCTTTTCCTTGTTTGAAGAATTGCGGCAGAAGAGCTCGGCGCTATCCTGGGCTCAGGGTGAAGCCGCCGAATTGCGCCAGCAGTTGCGGCAAGAACGGCAGCAGGCGCAGCTCGCCATCCAGCTCCCGGAAGTGGTCCAGGGGATCGCGCATGACTTCAGCAATCTGCTGGAAACCGTGAGTGCGGCCGCGACGGTGCTGCGCACGGGCCCGGCGCAGCCGGCGCCCTACCGCGCGGCGATGGATGCGGCGCTGGCACAAGTAGGGACCCTGATTGAAGCGCTGCAGAACTGGACCTCCTGGGAAGAGAAGGGCGCGGACCGGGAGCCGATGGACTTGTCCACCGTGGTGGAAGATGTCTTGGAGGCAGCCTTGCTGCCCATGAGGGCTCCCCATATCCGCGTGCGCCTGCGCGTGGAAAACCTTCCGCTCATCCGATCCAGCCGCTCGCTGTTGTTCCGGAGCCTCAGCAACCTGATCTGGAATGCGGTACAGTCCATGCCCGAAGGGGGCGTCTTGAGCATCGCCGGTTACGTGCAAGACAAACGGGTGCTGCTGGAGGTCTCCGACAGCGGCGTGGGCATTTCCGAGGAAAACCAGGAGGAGATCTTCAGCGCGCACTTCACGACCAAGAAGGGACACCGCGGCATGGGCCTGTTTGTGGTGCGCAGTCTGGTGCGGCGCAGCGGAGGAGACATCTCCTTCCAGACGCACCCCGGCGGGGGAAGCACGTTTGTGCTCTCCTTTTTCCCGGCCGACGCAGCGCCGCGGCGCTCTGCTTCTTCCCACGTCCGGAGGCGCGGCATTGCCACCGGCTAGAAAGCGCCACAGCGAAGCGTCGCGCCGAAGAGCGCCTAACCACAAGAACCCGCCGCGGGCGCGAATTCTGCTCGTGGAAGACCATGAGCCGCTGGCCGCTCTGCGGGCTGCTTTTCTGGCACAGCAGGGCTATCAGGTAGCGTGCGTCAGAGACGGCCAGAAAGCTCTGCGACTTCTCCCTGGGCAATCCTTCGATTTGGTGATTACCGATTCCGAGCTTCCCCACGCATCGGGCTGGGAGGTAGCCAGCGTGGCAAAGCGTTGGAGGGTCCCGGTCATCCTCAGCTCCGGCTGGCCGGTTCGCCTCAGTCCGGAGCAGATCGCGATGCGCGGCGTTGATCTCGTAGCGCCCAAGCCATGCACGTTGCAGCACCTATTAGAGCTGGTGCAAACGGCGCTGGCGCGCGGGGTGCTTCGCGCCAATGAGGGAAACGGGGAACCAGATTCGAGCTTCCGGCCCGCCGGCGCTGCGGCGCATCCGGATGGTACGAAAGACTTAGTACAGCGCGGCCCCGCAAAATGAGACCGCCGGTCCATTGGCAAATCGCGGCCTTCGCGTAAAACTGGACCTACCTCACATCAATGATCCACCTGATCCGATAGCCGAGGCTGGCGCAAAACGCCAGCCTCTTTTTTTTCCAAAGCGCGCACACGCTCCACACCGCGCCGGTCGGCGAGATCGAATATACTGAGAAGCGCCGCGCCGGATGCGGCAAGGGAATGCGCCGCCCGACGACGCAACGACGCCGCAGATGAGAGGCACGCCGATGGCATCATCACAGAGAATCCTGGTTGCCGGAGTGATTCCGGCCCGTCTCAACTCGGAGCGGCTGCCCGGCAAGGTCCTGCGGCCGCTCGCCGGCAAGGCCCTGCTGCACCACGTCTACGACGCCGCGCGGGATTGCGCTCTGCTCGACGAGCTGTGGGTCGCGACCGATTCGGAGGCCGTCCGGGAGTACTGCGTCTCGCACCAGATCCCCGTTCTGATGACTGCCGTCACGCACCGCAGCGGCACCGAGCGGATTCGCGAGGCCATGGAGAAGATCGCTGCGGACATCTTGCTGAACCTCCAGGGCGATGAGCCGCTGTTGACCGCAACGCACGTGCGGCAATTGATCGAACCGTTCCTCAACGATCCGAGCGTACCGGTCACGACGCTGAAAACCGCCCTGGACGCTTCCGCAGCGCAGAATCCAAACGTCGTAAAGGTGGTGACGGACAGCCGCGGAAATGCGCTCTATTTCTCGCGGGCCCCGATTCCCTATCCACGGGACGCGGCAGCGGAGCCGCGTTATTTCAAACACCTCGGGTTGTACGGCTACCGCCGCCAAGCTCTGCTGCGGTACTCCACGCTAAGCCCTACGCCACTGGAGCAAACAGAACGGCTGGAACAGTTGCGGTTCCTGGAAAACGCTATCCCGATCCGTGTCGCCGAGACGCAGCAGGACACCATCGGCGTGGACACCGAGGAGGACTGGAATGCGCTGACCCGCTACCTAGAGGATCGGGTGCGCCAGCGGAGCGCTGGCACGGAGGGGGGATCCTAGGCCGGTAAGGGGGGAGGAGGGCTGCGGTCCCGCAGACAGGTACGAGCGCAGGCGCTGGATGGCTGCCGCGTGGAGCTGCGAGACCCGCGACTCGTGAATGCTCATGCGCTGGCCAATCTGCTTCATGCTCAGCTCGTGATGATAGTACAGCTCAATGATCTCTTGGTGCCGGCGAGGCAGACGATCCACGGCCCCCGCCAGGCGGACGCGCTGCTCCTTGCGCTCATAGAGAGCCTCGGGGCTGATATCTGTTGTTGCGGTCCCCTCGGCCAGCCGTTCCAAGTCGGTGAGGCTTCCACCAGCAAAGACGACTTCGATCCGCGTAACGGGCCGCAGGACCCGCTGGACACGGGCACCCCGAAGCACCGCAGGTTCGGCGGGCGTTGCTAGCGTGCGCAGCGAGAAGGAACGGGCGCAAGAGCTGGTCTTCTCGCTTTCCTGGCGCTGACGCTCCTTCTGGCGTGCGCTCCGCGAGAGCCAATCCATGCTCCGCAATCCGTCCAGGATCGCTCCGCGGATGCGGTGCTCCGCGTAGGTCTTCAGCAAAGTGCCTCGGTTGGGATCAAACCGCTCCATGGCATTGAGCAACCCGATCACTCCGAACCCGATCAGGTCATCCAACTCCACGGCGAAGCGCACTCGGCCCCAAATGCTTCTGGCCACGAGCCGAACCTGCGGGAGATGAAGTCTCAAGATCCTCTCGGAATCGGAGTGGAGTTGGAGCAGCGATGGCGGCGCGTGTCCCGGCAAAGGATGTTTGGCTGCTTGTCGCAAAGGCGGAGAGCCACGACGGGCAAACCGGTTGGGCATTCCAGAGGTCACGGTTCCTCCTCGGTGTCTGAAAAATGCGGACGCCTCCTTGATCAGGCACGAGAATCCCCAAAGTTACGGTTTCCATTCCGGTCGGCAACCTACAGAACTGGTTAGCGTTAATGGCTGAGGATGGAAGCCGCCGCATTCGCGCGGAGGGCCAGTTTGGGAAAATGTCTCAAAACGAAACGCGAGGC